>VMDJ01000144.1 GCA_008080925.1 Gammaproteobacteria bacterium | reverse complement strand
GTGCCATTGGCCCAGCTGACACGGGTGCTATTTTGTGACATTTCAAGACCTGAAATCCCAACGCCACCTGCGTTGGCCGCTTTAGCGGGACCAAATAGAACGTTGGCTTGTTTGAAGGCGTTCACCGCATCGAGCTCACAAGGCATGTTGGCACCTTCAGCGACGGCTATTACGCCGTTCTTGATTAAGGTGTTTGCATCATTCAGTGATAACTCATTTTGAGTTGCACATGGCATTGCGATATCGGTTGGCACACTCCAAGGCCGGCCTTCGTGAAAGGTCGCTGTGGGGAATGCTTTAACGTACTCGCTGATACGACCACGGCGTTCTTGTTTGAGCTCTTTTACCCATTCTAGTTTGTAGTCAGCAATGCCATCAGGGTCGTAAATGAATCCTGATGAATCGGATAGGGTGATTGGCTTGGCGCCAAGCTGGAGCATTTTTTGCGCAGCATAGGTGGCTACATTTCCGGCTCCCGAAATGGATACACGCTTGCCTTCAATAAAGCGACCGGACTCTTTCATCATCTCGTTTAAGAAGATGGCGGCGCCATAGCCGGTAGCTTCAGTGCGTAGTTTAGAGCCGCCATATTGGAGACCTTTGCCAGTAAGCACACCGCTAAATTGATTAGTAATGCGTTTGTATTGACCAAACATAAAGCCGATTTCACGACTTCCTACGCCAATGTCACCTGCTGGTACATCTGTGTCAGGGCCAATATGACGGTATAGCTCGGTAATGAAAGACTGACAGAAACGCATGATCTCATTATCACTCTTACCTTTTGGGTTGAAGTTGGCACCACCTTTTCCACCACCCATCGGTAGGCCAGTCAGACTGTTCTTAAAGATTTGCTCAAAGCCTAAGAACTTAAGCACGGACATATTTACATCGGGATGGAACCTAATGCCGCCTTTATAAGGTCCAATGGAATTATTGAATTGCACTCGAAAGCCACGGTTCACGCGTATATTGCCGGCATCATCTGTCCACGGTACGCGAAAGTAGATAGCGCGATCAGGTTCTGCAAGACGCTCCATAATGCGCATCTCTTGATAATGCGGTTTGTTTTCAATAAAAGGAAAAATGGTCGCTGCAAACTCTTGCACAGCTTGATGAAACTCGGGCTCGCCAGGATTGCGTTTAATCACGCCTTCCATGTAGCAGTTGAACATCTCATTGGCGTTTTTCTCGCCAGGCATAAAATAAGTCATAGTGGATTCATCTAGCTTCTGTTGATTTCATTCTATCCACATCATCGTGACGCTGATGTGGCAATTGGCGATTGATCTTAGTGAGCGAGACTCAGCTGTTAAGGTTTGATCTGGTTGATCAATAGTGAAACCGGTTTAGTTGATGCGATGTTCATCGGCACTTCTTTGGCTTGTAGGTCGCCGCTCTGTGCAATGGCTTGTCCGGTTTTCGAAATACGGGCACCCACCAAGACGTCTTTAGTGGTCGATAGTGTCATCTGCGGCATCATTGCCATCGAATCCGTTAGCATCACTTGGATCGGTAGCTCAGACACGTTATGTCGTGCAACGGCGACCGGCATTGGCGGACCTTGTTGCGCCTTCGCATAGATGAATACGATGTCGTCATCGCTGATTTTTTCGAGTAACTCAGGCGCAAGAGCTACATTCACTGTAATCGCAGCGGTGGTGGCTGGCGCAGGTGCTTGCCATGCATTACCAGTTTGCTGACTGACTTGAGAAAGCATGGCGCCAAGCTCTTGCTGCATGCCGGGTTCGCCGCTCAGTAAGGGATAAGCGCGCTCCCAAAAGGCTTGCGCTTTTGCAAACTGTTCACGTTGATGTGCAGCGTTGCCAGCCAGCCATAGTGCAGTAATAGCTTCAGGCTCTTCCTTTAGTATCTCATCAAGAAGCGTGACAGCTTCGTCCGGTACGTTGCCATCATTGACCATTGATAAGGCATCGACCAAAGAGATTTTCGCAGTGGTATTGCTTGGCATTAGCGCGAGTAATTTACGATAAGCACGCACAGCACCTTGATGATCACCCATCTTCATGAAGGTGCGGCCCAGTAAGAACCAGCCTTGTGCGTTGTCTGGCTTTTCATTCAAACGGCTTTCAAGCTCCTTAACCAGATCGCCAATTGGCGGCAAGTTTGCGGTTGAGCTTGCAGGCGCAGAAGGTCCAACAACATTCAAGTATTGAGGTGCGCCAACGTGTTGATATACGCCAATCACAATGGCGGGAATGATCAGTACCAAGCCAAGTAATGTGCCTTTGGCAAGTTTTGGTGTGCTCTTATCGATGGTTGCTGCGGCTTTACTTAAATCTTGAGCCAGTGCGATCTCTAGATCTTTCTTTGCTTGGCTAAATTCTTCATCCGAGAGTTCACCATTCGCATGTGACTTCTCTATCTCTTCTAGGCGCTCGCGTGCGATGCGAATGTTGTCTTCGCGTGTATCTTCAGTTGCGATATGTTGACGACGTGACAGAGAAGGCAGCATTGCCAAGATGGTGATGCCGACGATAACGGCGCTGATAATGATGAACGTATTCATGACTTATCCTCTTTGTTGAGGAGTCGAGCAGCTTCGGCGAGTTGCTCACCCGATACGCTAGCGGTCTCATGCTCTTCACGGCGATTGCGAATAACCCGCAACATCAACCAAATTGATACGGCAAGAATGATAAAAGGACCGATCCATAAAACAGCAGTGGATGCTTTAAATGGTGGTTTGTACAACACGAAGTCGCCATAACGATCTGCCATGTAATCAGCAACCTGTTGCTTGGATTGACCCGCACTGACCATTTCATAGGTCTTACGGCGCATATCAACAGCGAGTTCAGCGTTGGAGCCAGCGATATTTTGGTTCTGACAAACCAAGCAGCGCAGCTCATCGGTTAGCTCGTGGTAAATCTTTTCTTTCTTAGGATCGTCAAACTTATAGGCATCTATCGCAGCCTGAGCGCTGATGCTAAGTAGCAAAGAGAAAAGTAAAACAACTAACTTCATTATTAACCCGCAAAGAAGCTAGCAAACTTTTCTTGCCAGACTTGTTCGTTAAGAGCGCCTTTATGCTTTACACGGATCATGCCGTTAGCATCAATCAAGAAGGTTTCAGGTGCGCCATAAACGCCCCAATCGATTACCGCATTGCTATTCGGATCAAAACCAACAGCTTTAAACGGATTGCCTTTTTGAGCGAGAAACTTTTTCGCTTCGGCAGCTTCATCACGCCAGTTCAGCCCAATAATGGGAATGTTGCGTCGATGTAAGGTGAGTAGGTAGTCGTGCTCTTTCCAACACTCAGCACACCATGTGCCCCAAACGTTCAGTAGCCATGGCTTACCTGCTTGCGCAGCGGAGGTCACGTTAGCTTGCCCATCAAATAAGGATGGCAAATCAAAGCTTGGCGCAGGTTTGCCTATGAATTCGGTTGGAATATCGCGAGGGTTGTATTCGCCATCATTCATTTGCCCAAGCATGAAGGCAAACAAAACAACCAAACCAATAAAAATGGCTAAGGGAATGGCAGCTTTATTCATGAAGCCGTCTGCGCAGAGCTGTCAGTTTGCTCGTTACGTCGCGCTAGAACGCGATAGCGACGATCAGTTGCTGCGAGTAAACCACCAATTGACATAATGATGGTGCCAAGCCAAATCCAACGGATAAATGGCTTTTGATAGATGCGGAAGCTCCAAGCATCTTTGCCAAGGTCTTCACCCAGTGCAACAAAAAGATCGCGTGTAAAGCCGGCATCAATGGCCGCTTCAGTCATGGGCATCTTTTGCACAAGATAGGTGCGTTTTTCAGGGTGCATATTGTTAATCACAACACCATTCTGAATCGCATCAACATCACCACGATAGGCGGTGTAGTTAGGACCTTTGATGGTATCAACGCCATTAAAGGTAAAGGTGTACTCGCCCATGGTGTAGCTCTCACCTGGAGTTAAGCGAATATCTTTTTCGATCGAGTAAGTTGATACCAAGGTTGTGCCAACAACAAATACAGCAAGACCGATATGGCCAAGAATCATGCCCCAGAAGCCACGTGGTACGTGACGCCAGTTGTAGTGCGGATGCAATCTCTCACGCAATGCAGTGAAGGTGCTAAAGGCCACCCAAAGACCTAAGCTCAAACTGATCCATGCAGTGATATTGAAGTTAGGGGTAAATAGCACAATCCATACCGCAGCAATCACGACAGCTGTCGCAGCAGCCATGCGTAAACGATTGATCAATCGTGAGCTGTCATCTTTCTTCCAACGTGTCATCGCGCCCACGCCAACAAGGGCAAGCAGTGGGAACATCAACAACATAAAGATGCTATCGAAGTACGGGCGACCAACAGAAATTTTGCCAAGCTGTAGCGCATCGCTGACCAGTGGATAGAGCGTGCCGATCAAAATAGCGACAGCAGAGACCAGCAAAATAACGTTATTCATCAACAAGCCGGTTTCACGCGACAAGGTCTCAAAGCGCACGCTGCTTTTAATATCGTTAGCGCGAACCGCATAAAGCAACAACGAGCTGCCCACGACAGCGACCAAGAAGGCGAGAATAAATACGCCACGATCAGGGTCAGACGCAAACGCATGAACCGAAGTCAGTACACCTGAGCGAACAAGGAAGGTGCCAAGCAAGCTAAGCGAGAAGGCAAAGATCGCAAGTAACACCGTCCATGCTTTGAAGGCGCCGCGCTTTTCGGTAACTGCCAATGAATGCATCAACGCTGTGCCGACTAACCAAGGCATAAAGGATGCGTTTTCAACCGGGTCCCAGAACCACCAGCCACCCCAGCCGAGCTCGTAATAAGCCCACCAAGAACCGAGTGCGATACCCAAGGTTAAGAACAACCACGCAACGTTAGTCCAAGGACGTGACCAACGTGCCCATGCGGCATCTAAACGACCGCCAAGCATTGCAGCAATCGCAAACGCAAACGGTACCGCAAAGCCGACATAGCCCATGTAGAGCATCGGCGGATGAATGATCAGACCGGGGTCTTGTAATAAAGGGTTGAGGTCACGACCTTCAACAGCTGCAGGCACCATGCGCTCAAAGGGATTTGAGGTCAGGATCATGAATAACAAGAAACCAACGCTGATCAAACCAAGTACAGCAAGCACGCGAGCAGTCACAACATTCGGCACGCTACGACTAAAGGCAGTTACCGCGCTACCCCAAAAACCTAAGATCAACGCCCACAGTAAGAGAGAACCTTCGTGGTTACCCCAAACGGCTGAGATCAAATATTGTGTCGGTAGGTTGGTGTTGGAATTGTTTACAACATTAGCTACCGAGAAGTCATGCGTAAGGTAGCTGTAGGTAAGCAGTGCAAAAGCACCTGCCAATAAAACGGTTTGTAGATTTGCTGCAGGTTTAGCAAGTGCCACCCAGCTGGCAATGCCGCGCTGAGCGCCGATCAAAGGGAGAACGCCCTGGATAAGCGCCATGGCTAAGGCAAGGGCTAATAAGATTTGGCCTAACTCAGGGATCATTTGGCCGCAGCCTCTTTGCCTGCTTGCATTGCTGCTGCAACTTCCGGTGGCATGTAGTTTTCATCGTGCTTCGCAAGCACTTCATCAGCAATGAATACGTTATCCGCGTTCAGCTTGCCTTGTGCGATCACGCCTTGGCCTTCTTCAAACAGGTCAGGCAGGATGCCGGTATAAGCTACGGCCATGGTTTTATTGTTATCAGTCACAACAAAGTTAACTGTGAGATCACCTTCAGCACGCTTCACACTACCTTTCTCGACCATGCCGCCTAAACGGAACACATGATCCTTAGGTGCTTCGCCGTTATGCACTTGTGAAGGCGAGAAGAAATAAGACAGATTGCCTTCTAATGCATTCAGCACCAGATAGGTAGCCAAGCCCAAAATAGCAAGACCGATCACAATTAATGAGAGACGTTGATGACGTGCTTTCATGCTTATCCTTCAATGCGGTTTAAACGTGCGATACGTTGGCGAATCGCTTTGCTTGAACGGTTAAGCAGTAAAGGTTCTGCAATCATGCACAAGGCAGTCATGCCAAATGACCCCCATACATAAAGTGCGTAGCCACCCATATCTAACCATTCAGAAAAGCTCATGCCTTTTCTCCGATCAGCTCGCGAACCCATTGGGCTCCGTGCTCACGTTCTAAAATAATGTTGCGTACGCGCTGCATCGCGATCGCAATGGTGTAAGCCCAACAGCCAAACGTCATGATCAACATAGTGATCTTCATTGTTTCGTCCATTGTGCTTTTATCGTTCATTTTGATGGTCGCGCCTTGATGCAGCGTATTCCACCATTCCACCGAGTAATAAATGATGGGAATGTTCACGACACCCACCAAAATCAAAATCGCACCGGCTTTATCTGCACGTCGCTTGTCATCGATAGCACCATGCAGCGCGATATAACCGAGGTAGAGGAATAACAAAATCAGCTCAGAGGTGATGCGCGCATCCCATACCCACCAAGTGCCCCACATTGGCTTACCCCAGAAGGCACCTGTCCAGAGCGAAACAAAAGCAAACATCGCACCGGTTGGCGCAAGTGCTTGAGTCATCATGGAAGAGAGGCGGGTGTTATACATCAGGCCCAAAATGCTCCAGAACGCCATCACCAGGTAGGTGAACATCGACATCCAAGAGGCAGGGACGTGGATAAAAATGATGCGGTAGCCTTCACCTTGTTTGTAGTCGGTTGGCGCGACAAAAAAGCTCATGTACAGACCAACAGCGAGCAAAGCCAGGGTGATCAGCCAAGAGAATCGCGCAATGCTGCCAGCCAACGGGTAAAACGTGGCAGGTGATGAGAATTTGAACCAGTTAAACAACTTGGACTGCATAACGATCTCAGTAGGTACAACAGGGGCGGCTAGCCACCAAAAACAGCCGGTGAGAGTAACCGATAGCTATGACCGAAGCAAAATCAAAGAGTTCAGGGAATTGACCCTAATCACTCAGATGAAATTCGCAGTGCTGCGGAGGTCGCAATGGGGGTGGCCAGTAGAGCGACCAGCAAAATGGCGCCAAGCATCGACAAATGAGCTTGTCCTCCTAAACCACTGGCAGTTGCTTCTACCGCACCGGCACCAAAAATCAGTACAGGTATATATAAAGGTAGAACTAATAAGGCGACCAAAATGCCACCAGTACGCAAACCCAGGGTCAGTGCTGCACCAATCGCACCCAGTAAACTCAAAGTTGGGGTGCCCAAAAGTAGCGCGATCACCATGACCTTCAGCGACTCAGCACTCATGTCATATTGCAGACCGAGTACAGGCGCGAGGACGACCAACGGCAGACCAGTGATCAGCCAGTGCGCAATAACTTTACCCAGCACGATCACACCAAGGGGTTGTGGTGTGAGTAACAGTTGCTCCAAGCTACCATCGCGGTGATCGGCGGAGAACAATTGCTCCAAGGCGAGCATCGAGGCAAGTAATGCACCAACCCACATCACGCCGGGGGCGATAAGGCGCAAAGTGTCCAGTTCAGGGCCAATGCCAAGCGGGAAGAGTGCAATCACGATGACGAAAAAGATCAGCGTGGTAAATAAGTCGGTACGGCGACGCCATGCGAGCGTCACATCCCGTCGAACAATCCAGAGTAGCGTCTCAAGCATCGGACGCTCCAATCGTTAGCACTTTCGCCTCTTGCGAGGTAAAGCTCACATCTTGGTGAGTGGTAATGATCACCATGCCACCGTGTTCAACGTGCTGACGAATCACGCCTTGTAGCGCTTCAACCGCATCCACGTCCAGTGCGCTGAAAGGCTCATCCAAAATCCACAGTGCGGCTTCGCTAACCCACAGGCGAGCTAATGCCACGCGGCGCTTCTGGCCTTGGGATAAGTATTTAGTGGGTAGGTCTTCGTAACCGCGCAGACCAATCGAATTAAAAATCTGCCAAGCACGATCCTCATCTAGGGGTTTACCGTGCAGCGCAGCATCAAAACGGAGGTTTTCAACAGCGGTGAGATCACCTTTCAAACCATTTAAATGACCGAGATAGAGCAACTCAGACTGGAACTCTTGGCGAATCTGGCGGGCATTGTTGCCGTTCCAACGAATCTCGCCACTTTCAGCGACCAGCAAACCGGCCAGCGTGCGCAGCAGGGTGGTTTTGCCGCTGCCGTTATGGCCTTTTAGGTGCAAAGCCTCACCTGAGCGCAAGCTAAAGCTTAAATCGCTGATCAAACGACGGTCGCCGCGAGAGCAGCACAAGTCGCTTGTTTCGAGGGTGAAATCACGTGGGTTTGATGACATGCAGCGCACTATACCGAAAACCGTGCGAATCGGATGCGATCAGCAACAGCCTTATCTAAGTCATTGATTTGCAGCTATTCGCCACATTATTTTCGGGGAGATTAGAGGTTTCTTATGGATGGAGCTATAATCGCGCCGGATTTTTTATTGATTCTCGACTTTGGAGTGTCTCACGTGTCTGCTCAAAACGATGCCTCATTCATGCGTATGTTCATTTTT
>VMDJ01000048.1 GCA_008080925.1 Gammaproteobacteria bacterium | reverse complement strand
AATGAGATAAAAAAAGGCCGCTTAGAACGCCCTTTTTGTTTATGCAGAGTGTGCTTTGAGCATGCCGACCAATTGATCCTTGAGGTTTAGTCGTGCTTTCTTGCGCTCCTCAAGATAGTCGTCGCTTGTGTTCTCAGCGCCAGTTTCAATGCGATGCACTTCGTGATCTAGCTCGTGATACTCGTTAAAGAGTCGTGCGAAATGATTGTCAGTCATTTTTAATTCATGGATTGCATCATTGAATTCAGGAAACTCGTGGTGAAGATCGTGTTTTTCGCCTTGCATGGTGTTGCTCCTTGTTATGTTATGACGACTGTCACTCGCCTTTAGGTTTACTATAGCGAGCGGTATCGGCATGCCGCCTTGATTTTGATCAACCATTTCAAAATAGATGACCACAAACGACGAAACATTTATGTCCCGCGCGCTGGAGCTGGCGCGTCAAGCTGAAGCGCATGGTGAAGTGCCTGTCGGTGCGGTATTGGTGCGTGGTGATGAAATTGTCGGTGAAGGCTTCAATCGTCCGATTGAAAGTCATGATCCCTCTGCGCATGCTGAAATTCAGGCATTAAGGGCGGCGGGTAAACACCTTGAGAATTACCGGTTAACCGATACCACACTCTATGTCACATTAGAGCCTTGTCCTATGTGTGCGGGTGCCATTGTGCATGCGCGAGTAGGGCGAGTTGTTTTTGCTGCTAGCGACCCTCGTACGGGTGCGGCGGGCAGTGTGTTTGATTTACTTCCTTCAGATCAACGATTTAATCATCGGACTGAGTGTGAGGGTGGTGTATTAGCGGAAGAAAGTGCCGAGCTATTACGTTCGTTTTTCCGTTCGCGTCGATAAGAGGTCGAGATGCGTTTTTTAGTTGTTTGTTTGTCAGTCTTTTTGTCCCTGCCGGCATTGGCGGAAAAGTATCCACCGATTGGCACCAGTATGACAGTCCAGCAGGTCAGTCAGCATGCGTATTACGTTCAGGGTGAAGCTGGCATGGCAACCGAGAACGAAGGCTTTATCTCAAACGCGGGCTTTGTGGTGACTAACGAGGGGGTAGTGCTATTTGATGCATTAGGTACGCCTTCACTTGCGTGGACCTTGCTGCAGAAGATTCGTGAGATTACCGATAAGCCGATCACACATATGATTGTGAGTCACTATCACGCAGACCATATCTATGGTCTGCAAGTCTTCAAAGAGGCGGGTGCCAAGATCATCGCGCCGGTGGGTGCTCATACCTATTTAGGTTCAGAGACTGCTGCTAATTTGCTAGATGATCGAATGATGTCTTTAGAGCCATGGGTAAATGAGCAAACTCATCTAGTACCACCAGATCAGATTATCGATAAAGCAACTCGTTTTAGCTTGGGCGGTTTGACCTTCGAGATGAATTACCTGGGTAGTGCGCATTCAGATGGTGACCTAACCCTGTTTATTCCAGAAGAGGGCGTGTTGTTCTCGGGCGATATCATTTTTGAAGGCCGCGTGCCGTTTGTTGGAGATGCCGATACCAAGGTATGGCTATCAAAATTGAAAGATCTGGAAACCGATGGTTTGAAAGTCCTAGTGCCGGGACATGGACCACATGCGCAAGATCCCAACCTGGCAGTCCGGATGACGCGCGAGTATGTGGCACATTTACGCTCAGTAATGAGTAAAGCGGTTGAAGATATGGTGGATTTTGAAACGGCTTTTGAGGAAGAAGACTGGAGCGCCTACAAAGCGATGCCAGCATACGATGCCGCTCACCGCCGTAATGCCTATCAGGTCTATCTGGCTATGGAGAATGAGTCGATCCTTAATTGAGTAAAAAGAGTGACTTGGCTGCATTAGGTTTTAATTCATAGTTTGGGAATGAAATGACAGAGAAAAAACTGAGTTTTCTACAAACCTTTGGGAGCGTTCTCGCTTCCTTTGCCGGTATTCAAAATAACGCCAAACGAGAGCGCGATTTTAAACAAGGCCGCGCACGTGACTTTATTGCCGTGGGCGTGCTGATAACAGTGCTCTTTATTGCTGGGGTATATGGTGTGGTGAAGCTCGTAATGAGTTTGGCACTGCCATAAAAAGCCCCGTAGTGCGGGGCTTTGAGTTTTAGGCTGCTTGGTAGACCGAACGAGCTGGGGATGAAATCGATCCCTTTTTCTTAAGATAGGCAAGCGTCTGAGCTAGGTTAGGCGCTGGGACACCACGATTATCCAGTGCTGCTTGCAGATCCTTCGTGGTCATTTGGCCACCGCTGCCAAGAATCTCTAAAACGATGTTGCTGATATTGCTGCCATGAGAGGCGCGCGAACCACCTTTTGAGGCTTTACGGCCTGTCAGGCTTGAAAGTTCAGAGTCAATTTTCGCTAGATCTTTTTTATGTTGAGCTACGAGGTCGCGACGTTTTTGGCGTAGAGCTTCTATTTCGGCTTTAGCCGCTTCACGTTTTTGTTCTATTTCTTCAGCTTGTTTCTTTTTAGCTAATTCAAACAGCTCTTCAGCTGATAGATTTGCGATATCAGACATGTTCATCCTCTTAAAATTAAGTATAGGAAATGGATTCCTTTAAATAAACTAACAAATAAAATAGAAAATAAAAAGCGTTTTCAGAATGAATTTTATTTATATTTATTTTAGATATATAAAATTAGTTTAAATAAGATGGATTTTGTAGGAATTTTCAAGTTTTTCTAGAACATCATCACGATTGCCAGTAAATACAATACGGTCTGACTTTTTACTTAATTGGTATTCGTACATGGCGTCGTAGTAGTCAATAAGTAGACTTTTGATCCAAGAGCGATGTGCCGTCGTATCATTTTGAGCCTTGTGGAGGTCTAGAGCATCTTGTAATTCTTTATTTATCTTTTCGTAATTCACACCACCAAGGCGCTTACGAATCCTAAATAAACTATCGGTGAGGGCTGCGGCCCAAGCCTCAAATCCAGCTTCTTCACCATGGAGTTCTACAAACTCCGCAAGCGCCTCATGAATATATTCTTGGTGGGTAATATTAATTCGATGTTCTTCGGTCTCGTCTAAAACGATAATTGGCGCCAAACTAAACGGCTCGAAAAAACTCATCGGCATATGACGATGACCAATATTTCTACTTTCGTCCTCAGCGATGAAATGGGGATTTCCGTTATGAAAGAGTTTTAAAACCTCGATGCTGAGTCTATTTTCGAATGCTATTTGCGTAGGCTGAGGGGTTGCATGGCTGCCAAAGGCTGAGCCTCGATGCCAAGCCAAACCCTCTAAATCGAGATTCGGGGAAAGTGACTGTAGAAATTTCGTTTTTCCCACGCCGGTTCTACCGCCAATCACGACCGGTTTTACTTTTGGCGATACGGCTTCTAGCTGATCAATTAAAAAACGACGCAGGACTTTGTAGCCACCTTTAACGCGTGGGTAGCGAACACCGGTTTCTTCAAACAGCCATTGCTGAGTGACTTTAGAGCGCATGCCGCCGCGGAAACAGTACAGCACGCCCTCAGGATGAGTTTTGACGAACTGTTGCCACTGAGCCAAGCGGTCAGATTTTGTGGTGCCCGAAACGAGCTCTACGCCCAGTCTGATCGCTTCATCTTGACCGAGGTCTTTGTAGGTTTTTCCAATGACATGACGTTCCTCGTCATTGATCAGTGGAATGTTTTTAGCCGTCGGAAAAGCACCCTCATTAAATTCGACAGGTGCGCGCACATCCATTAAAGGCGTGTCATTGAGAAATAGCTGAAGTAGGTCATCGACTTCAGGTAGGTCGGTGTCAAAGTGCAGCACAGAAGGTTTGGGAGCTCATTAAAATTAGCGCTAAGTGTATCATTGCGACCTATGTTTATTGAGAGCCATCATGACTGAACGCCGCTTTTCAGGTGTCGAACGCCTTTGGGGTGAAGAGTGTGCAGATCGTTTACGCGATGCCTCTGTCACAGTGGTTGGCGTTGGCGGTGTTGGCTCGTGGGTGGTTGAGGCTCTAGCGCGCACTGGTATCGCACGATTGCGATTAATCGATGCAGATCATGTCGCTGAGTCCAATATCAATCGTCAGTTACCCGCATTGGAAAACACCTTTGGGCGCTTAAAGGCTGACGTACTAGCCGAGCGCGTACAGCTGATTAACCCGCAAGCGCATGTAGATGTGGTTGATGATTTTGTCACGCTTGAGAATATTGAATCGCTTTTTAGCGATCAAAGCTGGGTGATCGATGCGATTGATAACTACCGGGTGAAAGCGGCGATGATTGCGCATTGTTCGCGCCGAAAGCAGCCAATCATCACGATTGGTGCTGCGGGTGGCCAGGTGGATTGCACCCGTGTGCGTGTATCGGATCTTTATCGAACAGAACAAGATGCTTTGTTAGCAAAAACACGCAAGCTGCTGCGTCAGGACTATGGTTTTTCGAGCAACCTTAAGCGCCGCTTTGGTGTTCATGCGGTGTGGTCAGATGAGCCTGTGCGCCAATCTCAAGCATGTGAATCTCAGCAAGATAGCTCACTCAACTGTGCTGGCTTTGGTGCGGCTATGACGGTGACGGCGAGCTTTGGTTTGGCGGCGGCGGATTATGTGATTCGTCAGATCGCGACAAAAACCTAGATTTCAGCTCGCAAGGTACTCCTCGGCGCATTCCGGTAAACTATTGCGCGAGTTTTTTAGCAGAGGATCGCCCGTGTATACGCTCGGACAACGTTGGATAAGTGATGCAGAGCCCGATTTAGGTTTGGGTACCATCGTTGAGATCGAAACACGCCAAATCGAGGTGGTTTTCCCGGCGAGCGGCCAGAAGCGACGTTATGCCCAAGCAACAGCGCCACTCAGCCGCGTCGAGTTTTCCGAAGGTGATTTCCTCGAAGATCAGCTGGGTCAGCGCTTATTGGTGATGAGTGTGGTCGAAGCTGAGGGCTTGTATACCTATCATTGCCAAGATGCCGAAGAACAAGCGCTCGAAGTGCCAGAAGCGGAGCTGAACAACCAGCTGCGCTTGAATCGCCCACAAGACAAATTGCTCGCACGTCGAATTGATCCGGATATTTGGTTTAGCTTGC
Organism: Gammaproteobacteria bacterium; assembly: GCA_008080925.1. GTDB lineage: Bacteria > Pseudomonadota > Gammaproteobacteria > Chromatiales > Chromatiaceae > VMDJ01. The sequence goes on along the minus strand of VMDJ01000048.1, from coordinate 3,486 downwards.
GTTATCAAACCTGGCAACAGAATGCAGAAAACTGGCGTTCAAAAACTTTTGGTCTCAATGGTCCGCGTGTCGATCTGATTCCTCATCAGCTGTATATCGCGCATGAGGTGGCATCGCGTCCTGCACCACGTGTCTTACTCGCTGATGAAGTAGGTTTGGGTAAGACCATTGAGGCAGGTTTGATCATGCATCGCATGATGATGACCGAGCGCGTGAACCGCTCGCTGATCGTTGTGCCTGAAGCGCTGATGTATCAGTGGCTGGTTGAGATGCTGCGTCGTTTCAATCTGCGCTTCTCGATCTTTGATGATGCACGTTTTAATGCCGCTGACGGTGATAATCCGTTCCAAACCGAACAACATATTTTGTGTAGCTTAGAGTTCCTCACCAGTGCATCTACTGTTGCACGTGCCGCGCTTGAAGGTGATTGGGATCTGTTGGTTGTTGACGAAGCGCACCACCTCGAATGGTCACCTGATGAGGCGAGCTTAAGCTATGAGCTGATTGAAGCCTTAGCCGGTGTGACGCCAAGTGTACTGCTGTTAACCGCAACACCAGAGCAGTTAGGCCGAGCAGGTCACTTTGCGCGTTTGCGTTTGCTCGATCCACAACGTTTCCATGACTACGATGCCTTTATTGAAGAAGAGAAGCATTATCAGCCGATTGCTGATTTAGCTGCGCGATTACTTGATGGTAAAAAACTCGGCGCAGCCGATAAAAAGTTGATTGATCAACTCCTCGGTAAAGATAACTGGGAAGATGGTGAAGGCTTGATTGAACAGCTGGTTGATCGCCACGGAACGGGCCGTATCTTGTTCCGTAATACGCGCCAAGCGATCGAAGGTTTCCCAGGTCGTGAAGTTACTGGCTACGCTTTAGAAGCACCGAAGGACTATAACAAACACCTCACCGACTTTACGCCAGAGACAAACTATCCGCGTAAATGGCCACAAATCGATACGCGTGTTGAATGGTTGGTTGCCAAGCTGCGCGAGCTTGCGCCTGAAAAGGTGTTAGTGATCTGCGCGCATGCGCCAACGGTTATTAAGTTGCGTGAACATTTGTTGGAAAAAGAAGCGATCCATGTGGCGATGTTCCACGAAGGTATGGAGATCGTCGAGCGAGACCGAGCCGCGGTATTCTTTGCCGATAAGGAAGAGGGCTCGCAAGCACTTATCTGTTCTGAGATTGGTTCAGAAGGTCGTAACTTCCAGTTCGCGCATCATTTGATTTTGTTTGATTTACCTGCTGTACCCGGTTTGTTAGAGCAACGTATCGGTCGTCTTGACCGTATTGGCCAAACAGAGACAGTCAAGATTCACGTGCCTTACTTTGAAGGCTCAGTCAGTGAAGTGATGTACCGCTGGTACCACGAAGCGTTGAATGCGTTTGAGCATACCTGTCCTGCTGCAGATGCCGTACAAGAAGCACTCGAGAATGAACTGATCCAAGCGCAAGCGCTTGAAGGTGATATCGATGTTTTGGTTAAGAAAGGTCGTAAGCAAACCGAGCAGGTCAACGCAGAGCTTGAGACAGGGCGTGATCGCTTACTCGAGATGAATTCACATCGCCAAGAAGTGTCGGCTGAGTTGCTGATTGATATGGCAAGTCGCGATCACACTAAGCAACTGAAAAAATACATGCGTAACTTCTGGGATGCCTATGGCGTTGCGCATCAAGGTGGCCGTGGTCAATCCGATCTAGTTCGTCCCGGTGCCAATATGCGCTTAGATCGTTTTCCGGGTTTGCCAAGTCATGGTGTGACTGTCACATGGACACGTGATGATGCGTTGACCCATGAAGACCGTGAATTCCTGACGTGGGAGCACCCCATGGTACGCGGCGCGATGGAGCTACTGACCAGTAGTGAGTTAGGTACCGCTTCGGTGACAGTGTGCAAGCATGATGACTACAAAACCGGCACCGTGATGCTCGAGATGTTATTCATGACAGAGTGTGTGGCGCCAGCTGCGTTAGAAGCTGAGCGTTATTTGCCACCAAGTTGTCAGCGTGTGTTATTTGATATCAAAGGCAATGACCTGAGTGAGGTGTTACCGCATGAAGCGTTACGCGGCTTGGATATCTCACCGAATAAAAAGCTCGCAGAAACCATTATCAAATCGTCAGCCGATAAGATTCGTGTGTTGTTTAAACATGCTGAAGAATTCGCTGAGCAAGCCAGTCAATCAATTGTGACCGCTGCGGTTGAGCATATGGAGAAAGAACTCGGCACGGAGTTAAATCGTTTGTTGAGTTTGGCAGAGGTGAATCCAAACGTGCGTGCGGATGAGGTAGAGCAGATCAGTGCACGCCGTGAGCTGCTAGGCATTCATTTACGCGATACCCGCGTACGACTCGATGCCGTACGCGTGATCGTGATGCGTTAAGCCTCAGGCTTTTTCACCATGCGGCCCACCATGCTACGAGCGAGCGGGGCAACAAAAAGAATGACAGGGAAAGCAACCATCCACGATTGAACCCACGAGCCACCCCATTTGGTCGTGAACATGGGGTCACTGATCCCAATAGCGTTCAGCGTAGCAATACCGGTAACGATTAAGCTCATCAGGCCTGAGACTAAAAAGCCATGCATGATGGGTGCAGCTTTCGGTGGCAAAAACGGTTTCATATCAATCCTTACAATGCGCGAATGCGATCAGCTTGTGCTGATAGGTTATCTAATGCTGACTTAGCGTCGTTGAGCTTGTCACGCTCTTTATTGACGACCGCTTCGGGTGCTTTATCAACGAAAGCCGGGTTGGTCAGTTTCTTTTCTGTGCGTTCGATGTCTGCTTGTAGCTTGCCCATCTCTTTCTCAAGGCGTGCAAGCTCAGCATCTTTATCGATTAATCCCGCTAACGGAATCAGAAGCTTCATCTCGCCGACTAAGGCAGTCGCTGATTCAGGACCATCTTCGCCTGCGGCTAGGACTTCAATTGATTCGACTTTAGCCAGTGAGCTCAAATAGATTTCATGTTGCTCAGCATTCTTACGATCGGATTCATTGGTGTTGCCAAGTAATACTGGCACTGGCTTGCCCGGTGCGATGTTCATCTCGCCCTTAATGCGACGCACACCTAAGATTGCTTGCATGACCCATTCCATCTCGGTGATTGCAGCAGAATCAACCAAGCTGTCATCAGCTACAGGGTAGGGCTGCGTCATGATGGTGTTGTTGTCAGAGCCATCGTGCGTGCCGGCAAGTGGTGCCACGCGCTGCCAGATCTCTTCGGTGATGTAAGGCATGATCGGATGGGTTAGCCGCAATGATGCTTCGAGCACACGCACCAAGGTTTGACGTGTACCGCGCTTAGCCGCTTCTGAAGCGCTATCGCTATTCAATACTGGCTTGGAAAGTTCTAAGTACCAGTCACAATAGTTGTTCCAGATGAACTCATAGATTGCATTGGCGGCTTGGTCGAAACGATAGCCTTCAATTGAGTGAGTGGTTTCGCTAATCGCTTGTTGCATGCGAGATTGAATCCA
>VMDJ01000064.1 GCA_008080925.1 Gammaproteobacteria bacterium | reverse complement strand
TAGAACGCTCAACATGGCCATGTCGGGTATTCGTGATTTATCGATCATTGCCACTCCACCGGCAGCTCGCCATCCGATCAAGACCTTTGTTACTCAGTGGAGTGATTCACAAATTCGTGAGGCCTGTCAGCGTGAAATTGGACGTGGCGGTCAGGTGTATCTGTTGCATAACGATGTCGCCACCATTGAGAAGATGGCGCATAACATCCAAGAGCTATTACCTCATGCACGCGTTGAGTTTGCACATGGTCAGATGCGTGAGCGCGATCTTGAACGGATCATGCGTGACTTCTATCACCAACGCTTCAATATCCTGATCGCAACCACCATTATCGAATCCGGTATTGATGTGCCATCGGCTAACACCATCATCATTAACCGTGCGGATAAACTCGGTCTTGCACAACTGCATCAGCTGCGTGGTCGCGTTGGACGATCACATCACCGTGCGTATGCGTATCTGATCACTCCACCCATCAAAGCCTTAACTGCAGATGCACGTAAACGCTTAGAAGCTATTGAATCACTTGAAGAGCTAGGTGCCGGCTTTACCCTTGCTACCCACGACCTCGAGATTCGGGGTGCTGGTGAACTACTGGGTGATGAGCAAAGTGGTCAGATCAATGAGATTGGTTACACGCTTTACACCGAAATGCTTGAACGCGCTGTGCAATCAATTAAGTCTGGCAAACAACCCGAGCTCGATCGACCACTGGATCACGGCGCAGAAATTGATCTGCATATCCCAGCGCTATTGCCCGATGACTACATTCCGGATGTACACAGCCGCTTGGTGCTTTATAAGCGCATTGCTTCAGCTGAAGATACAGAGATGCTCAAAGAGCTCAAGATCGAGATGATTGATCGCTTTGGTTTGCTTCCTGAGGCGGCAAAGACCTTATTCGATATCACTCAAATGAAACTGCGCATCGTGAACAAAGGTATCAAAAAGATTGAAGCTGGCCCGAGCAATGGACGCATTCTGTTTGATAAAGACCCACAGATCGACCCAGGCAAGATCATTCAGCTGATTCAAACTCAACCACAGCATTACAAGCTGGAAGGTGCTGAGAAATTTAAGTTTGATGCCGATATGGGCACCCCTGAAGAGCGCATTGCACGGGTTGTTGAGCTGCTCGATCACATCCTATTGGAGGATGCTGCCTGAACAGGCACAATGAACGGATGAGAAAGCTGATAGCGACCACCGGACTACTGATGGCTTGTGCAACACATGCGCAAGAGCCAGCGCCTGTGGTTGATCCCGGCACAACGACTCAACGCGCACCCGAGTTACGCATTTGGCAACGCTCTACCCCTGCGCCTGTTGACGACCTCAAAGCCATTCCCAATGAATATGCGCCAACGAGTTCTCCTGAGCCATTGCGCATTGAATTCACTCGTGGACTGAGCCCCGTTCAAGCCACAAATCCACCAGTAGTTACACCTGAGCCTACCGAACCTTTGTTCCTAGAAGTTCAGCCTAAACCTGCTGAACCGCTATTCATTGAGCCCACTCAAGCAATAACGCCTGCAAGTAATCCAGAACCCTTATTTCTCGAGCCGACTGCTACACCTTCCGAAGCTATCACCCCGATTGAGAATGACGAGCCGCTTTTCCTGACCGATAGCGAGCTGCCTCCCGAGTTGGATCCATTCTTTATCCCTGAGCCAAACTGGGATGAGCTTGATACAACTCTGCCAGAGTCTGATTGGTTTGATTTCGAGGTGGTGTTGTTTTCCTACCCACCCGGCAAGAACTTTGAGACCGACGATCCTGAGGTATTACCCGAAGTGGTCAGCGAGCCAGATCCTGATAGTGCAAACGGTGGTTTGAATAATGATGATGTCGAAGGTGACTACGCTCAGCGTCGCCCGCCTTCTGAGTTTGCCCTCAATGGTGCTGTAAAAAAACTCACTCGCGATGGCTTCACCGTTCACGCGCATCAACGCTGGCGTCAAGCAACCCCACCACGTAATACCGACAACTGGTATCGCATTGGTGATGATCAACTCTATGGTTTAGTGCGTGTAAATCTTGGTCGCTATCTGCACTTTGCAACAGACCTTGTCTTCAGTGATCGTGAGACAGGTCTTGCACACCCTATTCGATTGAATCGCCGCATGCGCAGTGAAGAACTTCAGTACATCGATCATCCACGAGTTGGCATACTACTCACCGCGCTTCGTTATGAGCCGCCAAAACCTGAAGTCATCGAAGAGAACCCTGCACCTGTAGAAGAAATGCCGGTTGAAAAGCCTGTCGAGAAGAAAAAGAAAGAAAGCGATATTCCTCGCGCTACTCCAGATTTGAGTTAGTGCGTTTTGTATCCGGCGCTGTCATCAATACAGTAACCAAACCACCAAAACCAAAGACAAAGCCAAACGGCACAACCATAAGAACGGGCATAGCAAGCTCATGTTCCATAAACATCATCGGAAAACCAACAAATAGACCTATCACGGTCAAAATGATTCCGATCCAAACGCTGATAACACCAACTTTATGCATACCTACACCTAAGGCTTCTCAAGTAAACTGAGTTTAACAGCTAGCGCTCATCGAGACCTATCACCCCATGTTTGGCATCACTGATCTTCTGACCTTTGTGATTGGCACCATCATCATTGTGCTACTGCCAGGACCAAACTCGCTTTACGTTGCACTCGTAGCTTCACATAGAGGGGCTTCTGCAGGCTTTAAAGGTGCAGCCGGTATTTTTACCGGTGATGCCATTTTGATGGTTTTAGCCATTGCAGGTGCCGCCACACTGGTGCATGGCTATCCCAATTTATTTAACGGCATCAAGATGCTGGGGGCGCTTTATCTCACCTGGTTAGGTATCCAACTATTACTCAGCCTACGTCAAAAAAAGCTAGATGGAGAGCCATCGCGATCCACCCGAACACCCTATCGCTCAGCGCTGGCGATAAGCCTTGTTAATCCGAAGGCAATCCTCTTCTTTGCCTCATTCTTTGTGCAATTTATCGATCCCACATATCCCAACCATTGGGCTACCTACATCAGCATGTTCGTGATCGTGCAGATCATCAGCCAAACTTATCTCGCAGGCCTGATTGGCAGCACCTTATTCTTCAAAGATCGCTTACATGCTGAATCGATTTGGCGTCGGCTATTGTCTATTGCTGTAGCGCTATTCTTCTTCTACTTTGCGATAAGTATTGGCCTAGAGGTACTGGCTTAATCCAACGATAGCGAATTCATACACACTGAAATCACTATGTAATATTTCTTATCCCTTGAAATTAGAAAATTTAATTGGGAAAAGTTGGAATCCGAACTAGATTTCAAAGTGCAGAACGGCACGAGCTTCCTGATAGAAACTCGCCGTGTGATAGGTCTTCACTTGGGAAATTTAACGTAAAGAAATTGCAGCTTAATGCGCATTTAACTCTTAGCGACTTTAACCAATGAGGTAATGATCAGGATCACAGCGGCTACCGGAAATGACTTTTGTCGGCATCTGTTCTTTCTAGTCACAACCCCGCTTCGGCGGGGTTAACTTTTTTTGTACGACAGACAAAGAAAAAGCCCGACCTCAGATGAGATCGGGCTTTCCTATATGGCGTCCCGTAGGGGAGTCGAACCCCTGTAACCAGCGTGAAAGGCTGGGATCCTAGGCCTCTAGATGAACGGGACAGAAACCTTTTTGCAAATTGTTTGGTGGAGCCAAGCGGGATCGAACCGCTGACCTCAACACTGCCAGTGTTGCGCTCTCCCAGCTGAGCTATGGCCCCTCAGGGAGCGCGTATATTAGGGATTTGACGTCTTAATGTCTACCCCTTTGGGGTGATTATTTCCCTTTTGTGACCAATCTTTTGGCTTAGCCGCCCCACGAGTCACGCAGACCCACAATCTGGTTGAAAACAGGCTTTCCATCGCTCGATGATTCACTATCGCGACAGAAGTAACCTTCTCTCTCAAACTGGAATCGCTCCCCTGCCTCAACCGCTACCAAGGCTGGCTCAACCACAGCATCTTTAAGCACTTTGAGGGAGTTAGGATTCAAATCAGATAAGAAATCACCTTTAGCACCGGGATTTGGCACCGTGAACAAGCGATCGTATTGATGAACATCTGCACGCACACCTTCGCTTGCTGAAACCCAGTGGATAACACCACGAATCTTACGACCCTCAGGATTGACACCCAGAGTTTCAGGATCATAGGTGCAATGAATCTCGGTAATCTCACCCGATGCATCGCGAACGATTTCATCAGCACGAATGGTGTAAGCATTACGCAGACGAACTTCACCACCAAGTACCAAACGTTTGTACTTTTTGTTGGCTTCTTCACGGAAGTCTTCAGCATCAATGAAAATTTCACGCGTTAGCTTCAGTTCACGTGAACCCATTGACTCATCTTTGGGATGATTAGGGCCTTGCAACGTTTCGATCTGACCTTCTGGGTAATTAGTGATAACCACTTTTAAAGGATTCAGAACTGCCATACGACGTGGCGCTACTGCTTCTAGATCACTTCGGATAGCCGCTTCCAGCATACCCATCTCGACGGTACTGTCGGCACGCGTTACACCAATCATGTGACAAAAGTCGCGCACTGACTTTGGCGTATAGCCACGACGTCGCAAACCGGCAATGGTCGGCATGCGAGGGTCATCCCAACCTGAGACATGCTTCTCATCAACTAGCTGAGTCAGCTTGCGCTTACTCATCACCGTGTATTCAAGATTCAAACGCGCAAACTCAATTTGCTGCGGATGACAGTCAATGGAGATGTTATCGAGCACCCAATCGTAGAGTGGACGGTGCGCTTCAAACTCTAAGGTACAGAGCGAATGGGTAATGCCTTCAATCGCATCCGAGATGGGATGCGTGAAGTCATACATCGGGTAAATACTCCATGCATCACCAACCTGGTGGTGATGAAGCCCTTTACGAATTCGGTACAACGCCGGATCACGCATATTCATATTGGGTGAAGCCATATCGATCTTGGCACGTAATGTTTTTGCACCGTCATCAAACTCGCCATCACGCATACGTTGGAACAAATCGAGATTCTCTTCAACGCTACGATCACGATAAGGGCTTGGCTTACCTGCTTCAGTCAGAGTGCCACGATACTCACGCACCTCCTCAGCATTCAGGTCGCAAACATAGGCTTTACCGGTATTGATAAGCTCAACGGCAAAGTCATATATCTGCTCGAAATAATCCGAAGCAAAACGTAACTCTTTCCAAGCAAAACCTAACCACTCGACGTCAGCCTTAATCGACTCAACGAATGCAGCTTCTTCTTTCGCTGGATTCGTGTCATCAAAGCGCAAATTTGTCGCGCCTTTGTAATCATCACCGATGCCAAAATTAAGTACGATCGATTTGGCATGGCCAATGTGTAAAAAGCCATTAGGTTCTGGCGGAAAACGAGTCACAACTGTGTTGTGCTTACCACTGTTTAAATCGCCGTCAATGATCTGGCGAATAAAGTTACTTGTTGGCGCATCACTCATGACGCGTTCTCCTGAATAAAGACAATCGCATTATCGATGCGACGCAATGTCGCCTCGCGACCTACAAGAAATAGTGTGAGATCAAGATCCGGTGATGGCGCCCCATCAGTGACTGATATGCGGAGCGGCATCGCCAACTTACCAAAACCAATCTCAAGCGCAGCAACAGCGTCAGCAACACATTGATGGATCGGTTCACGCTCCCACGCAGCTAACTGAGCCAAGGCTTTTCGAGCATGGGTTAAGGGTGCAATGGCCTCTTCAACCAATGCTTTTTTCGCTGGCTTTGAGCTATAGCCCTCGGGGTCATTAAAGTAGAACGCAGAAATATCCGCCAATTCAACCAAGGTTGAAGCGCGTTCACGCTGTGCTTCTACAATCTGCGCCAATACCGCAAGATCAGTTGCTTCTATATCTAATTGCTGAAAATGCTTTTGCAATAAAGGCGCTAAATCGGCAGGACTGGCCTCTTTGATGTAATGCGCATTCAGCCAATTCAGCTTTTCGGTATTAAACGCCGAAGGTGCGCGATTCACATTGGTCAGTTCAAACAGCTGAATCATCTCTTCGCGACTGAACAGCTCCTGATCACCATGTGACCAACCTAATCGCACCAAGTAGTTCAACAAGCCTTCTGGCAAATACCCCTCATCGGCATACTGCATCACAGACACAGCGCCGTGACGTTTTGATAATCGCGCGCCATCATCACCAAGAATCATCGGCAGGTGTGCAAATTCAGGCACTGACCAACCCATCGCTTGGTACATATTGATTTGGCGTGGCGTGTTATTGATATGGTCATCACCACGGATCACTTGTGTGATCTCCATATCGTGATCATCAACGACTACGGTGAGGTTGTAAGTCGGTGAACCATCGGTACGACGAATAATCAAATCATCGAGCTCGTTATTCGAAACCTCGATATCGCCCTTAACTAAATCCTTAAATTTGACTGACCCCTCTGTTGGGTTCAGAAAACGGATCACGTGTGGCTCATCAGCACTCACATCGGCATGACGACAATGACCGTCATAACGCGGTTTTTGTTTTGCGGCCATCTGCTCTTCGCGCAGATTATCCAAACGCTCTTTAGAACAGCTACAGCGATACGCCATGCCCTTCTCTATCAACTGATCAATCACTTCGTTATAACGATCAAATCGCTTGGTCTGATAAAACGGACCCTCGTCATAATCGAGATCAAGCCATTGCATGCCCTCAAGAATGGCATCGACAGACTCTTGGGTAGACCGCTCAAGGTCGGTATCTTCGATACGCAGAACGAACTGGCCACCATGCTTCCTCGCATACAACCACGAAAATAACGCCGTACGGGCACCACCAACGTGCAGGTAACCGGTAGGACTTGGAGCGAAACGAGTTTTTACAGACATGACTCAATAAAACGATCTAAAAACAGCCCGCGATTTTAGCAAGACCACGCTGAAACCACACGATATTAGTCGCTTAAACACTGTTAAAATCACGCCATCTAAGACATTTTGGAAAAACACTCATGCGCGACCTACTCGCCAAAATACCGTTTCAAATGGCGGTCATCTTTAGCCTGCTACTAGGCCTTGCGCCTTTTGTGCCTGAACCCCATGTTTGGGAAAAACTGAAAATGCTTGCTGACGGCACTCTAAGCAAACCTATCGATATCTTTGACCTACTCATGCATGGCACACCCTGGCTGATTTTAATTGGCAAGATCGCCTACGGACAGACAGGCTCTGAGCGACAGTAAGCAATGCCTTTACCACCAGCCTCTTCGCGTCAGCCACAACATCAACGCCAGATCACCTGCCAAGGTTATTCGCGTGAAGATGGCCTATGGGACATTGAAGGCTGCTTGATTGACACACGCAGTGAAATTATCAGCACCTTTGGCCGTGGTGATATTTCACCGGGTGAGCATTTACATGAGATGTGGATCCGCATGACGGTTGATAGTGATCTCAAGGTCACGGACCTGCTTGTGCATACCGAAAAAGCACCCTATCCCGCATGCCCACACATCCCTGATCACTATAAAAAGCTAATTGGTGAAACCATTGCACCTGGCTGGACCGCTAAGGTTCGACTACTCATCGGTGGCACACGTGGCTGTACACATATTGCTGAACTCTTAGGACCAGTGGCGACAACCGCTGTGCAGACCGTTTATGCCTGGCGTGGCGAACAAGAAGGCACAGACCATACCCCGCCTGTTGAGTTTATGAACACCTGTCACTCACTTGCTGAAGATGGTGTTGCTGCATCACAACTCTGGCCAAAAGACCCAGCGTGAATCACAAACCCCAAATCCTAGCTCCCACTGGCGGCCAAGCCCAAATCGATGCCGCGATACATGCTGGCGCAGATGCCGTCTATTTTGGACTGCAATCAAGTTTCAACGCACGTGCGCGCGCAATCGGTATTCCACCGAGCGAACTCGAAACGGTTATGCAGCAACTGCATCGCCATGGTGTAGAAGGCTATCTTGCGCTTAACACCTTGGTGTTTGATGAAGAGCTCGAAGAGGTCGAAAAACATATTCGACTTGCGGCACGTTGTGGTGTCGATGCACTGATTGTGCAGGATATCGGTGTTATCCAGCTTGCTCGACATATTGCGCCCCATCTTCCACTACATGGCAGTACTCAGATGTCGATTACCGATGCTGAAGGTGTCGCCTTTGCTGAATCACTCGGCATTGAACGGATTGTGGTTGGTCGTGAGTTATCGATTGAAGAGATCAGTCAGATTGAAACTAAGACCAGCATAGAGATCGAAGCCTTTGTACATGGTGCTCTTTGTGTCAGCTACAGCGGTCAATGTTTCTCCAGTGAAGCCTGGGGAGGTCGCTCGGCAAACCGTGGACAATGCGCACAAGCTTGTCGCTTGCCTTATGGCTTGTTGGTCGACGGCACGATTCAACAGCAAGGTGATATGAATTACCTGCTTTCGCCGCAAGACCTGATGGCTCTGGGACAGGTGCCACAACTGATTGAAGCTGGCGTAAGTTGCTTCAAGATCGAAGGCC
>VMDJ01000089.1 GCA_008080925.1 Gammaproteobacteria bacterium | reverse complement strand
TGGAAGCTCAATTTCTGAACCACATATTTGGCCGTTTTTCTCAAGCAGATTCGAGTATTTCAAGAAATCAAGAAGGATCAGGACTTGGCTTAAGCATTTCAAAAGATTTGGCTGAATTAATGAACGGTACCATTACCGTCTCTAGCACTTTAAATAAAGGCTCAACGTTTAATGTCATTTTGAAACTGCCATTAACCACAAAGACCCAAGCGATGAAAATCAACGGACACGCTTTGATAGTTGATGATATCGAAGTCAATCGACTTGTCGCTTATGAATTAACATGTCAACTCGGCATGGAAGCAACCAAAATCGCCTCAGGCATGGAGGCCATTGAACTGGCTCAAAAGGAGACTTTTGACGTCATATTGATGGACATACAAATGCCTATAGTTGATGGAATACAAGCCTCAAAACTCATAAGAGACCTTGAATCTCTTAATTCAAAACCGCGAACGCCCATAATTGCCGTAACAGCGCACAACACGGATAAAGATAAAGAGGAATGCTTTAACGTTGGAATGGATTATTACTTACCCAAACCATTCAACCTTAACGATCTATACAAAGCCTTTGTTGCCTGCGGTTTAAGCGAAAAATAATTTATAACACTAAAAACTTTTACCTTGTAAGCGACGCAGTCTATCGCGCAACTTAGCAGCCTCTTCAAACTTAAGATCGCGCGCTAAGGCATACATTTCTTTTTCAATCTTTTTGATTTCGCGCGCCGCTTTGATCGGATCGATCACCTCGTACTCAGCACCCTCTTCTGCGGATAAACGATACTTACGCGCAATGGCACTACCACCTGGCACTGACGCTTCCATGATGTCAGCGACCGACTTGGTAATAGTTTTTGGTTGAATGCCATGTTTTTCGTTATGTGCCATCTGTTTTTCACGACGACGTGCAGTTTCATCCATCGCGCGCTTCATTGAACCTGTGATGTTGTCGCCATATAAGATCGCTTTACCTCGGGCATTACGCGCCGCGCGACCAATGGTTTGAATCAGTGAGCCTTCTGAGCGCAAGAAACCTTCTTTATCCGCATCGAGAATCGCGACCAGCGATACCTCAGGCATGTCTAAACCTTCGCGTAATAAGTTGATACCCACCAACACATCAAACTTACCCAAGCGTAAATCCCGGATGATCTCAACGCGCTCTACAGTGTCGATATCGGAGTGCAAATAACGCACGCGAATGTCGTGCTCCATCAGATAATCGGTTAGATCCTCTGACATGCGCTTGGTGAGCGTAGTCACCAAAACACGGTCGCCCATCTCGACACGTGCGTTGATCTCTGAGAGCAAATCATCCACTTGGGTACTAGCAGGTCGCACTTCGACCTCAGGATCGATCAGACCGGTTGGACGCACGACTTGCTCGACAATGGCACCCGAATGATCCGCTTCGTAATCGCGTGGTGTTGCGGTGACGTAAATCGTCTGCGGTGATCGCGCTTCGAACTCTTCGAACTTCAGTGGACGATTATCAAGTGCCGAGGGTAAGCGGAAGCCGTATTCGACCAAGGTCTCTTTTCGCGAACGGTCACCACGGTACATGGCACCGAGTTGTGGCACGGTGACATGTGACTCATCGATAACCAGCAAACTGTTTTCGGGCAAGTAATCAAACAAGGTCGGCGGGCCATCACCAGGATCACGACCTGAGAGATAACGTGAGTAGTTCTCAATGCCCGAGCAATAGCCCAGCTCCAACATCATTTCGATATCGAACTGGGTTCGTTGCTCTAAGCGCTGTGCTTCGAGTAGCTTTTGACTACTACGCAATTGCTCAAGGCGCTCTTTAAGCTCCACTTTGATGTTATCAATAGCACCCAAGATGATGTCGCGAGGAGTGACATAGTGGGTTTTGGGATAGACGGTGTAACGCGGCACTTTGCGTAACACTTCACCGGTTAAGGGATCGAACAGGCTTAAGCCTTCGATCTCATCATCAAACATCTCGAGACGAATCGCCTCGTCATCCGATTCTGCTGGGAAGATATCGATCACATCACCACGCACTCGATAGGTACCGCGCGCCAGCTCGATATCGTTACGCGTGTACTGCATGTCCGCTAAACGACGCAGCATAGTGCGCTGCTCAATGCGCTCACCTCGCGATAGGTGTAACACCATGCTCAGGTACTGGCGCGGATCACCCAAGCCATAGATCGATGAAACCGTGGCAACGATGATGCTGTCAGGTCGCTCTAACAATGCCTTTGTCGCCGACAAACGCATCTGCTGCACATGCTCATTGAGCGAGGCATCTTTTTCGATAAAGGTATCGGTGGTCGGCACATAAGCCTCGGGCTGGTAGTAATCGTAATAAGACACGAAATACTCGACCGCATTGTTCGGGAAGAAGTCTTTGAACTCACCATACAGCTGCGCGGCAAGGGTCTTATTCGGCGCCAAGATCAAGGTAGGACGCTGTGACTCAGCGATGACATTCGCAATGGTGAAGGTCTTACCTGAACCGGTCACCCCGAGCAGCGTCATGCCCGCTTCACCATCATTCAAACCCTCGAGCAGACCCTCGATCGCCTTAGGCTGATCACCGGCCGGCGTGAACTTGGTTTCGAGTTGGAAGGTTTTTGACATGGTGCTGCAGACAATTAAGGTAATTGATCATTATCTCTGCAAACACACAGTCAACCAAGCTGTATGCCATGGAAAAGCTAAGACATCGCTTAAAGAGGAATAATTAAGGTGACGCTAGCGCCCTTTTCACACCCATTTTCGATCGTGAGCTCTGCATTCATCAGTTGGGCGATGCGTTTAACAATCGCAAGCCCTAGGCCAACCCCAGTTACGCCCTCTACTTGAGTGGAACGCCCACGAGAGAAGCGCTCGGTAGCATTCGACAAAATATCATCTGCAAAGCCGACACCATCGTCCATTACCTTGAGGATGAGCTGCTGACCGGTTTGATTTGCCGTCAACTCAATCTGTGAAGCATGCGCATGTTTGATCGCATTTTCGAGCAGATTGCGCAAAGCAATCTCAAGCAAGGCTTGGTGCTGGCTAAGCTGCAGTGACTCATCCACCACCAGTGATAGCTCTATCTGCTGCTCATAGGCAATCTGCGCCACATCACCAATCACATTGCTGCAGAACTGATGCACATTAAAATGTTCACGAGGCAGCTGAGCTGATTCGAGTGAATCAACGCGCGCAATGATCAACAACTGATCAACGACCGCACTTAAACGCGTAATGCCATTATCAATCGCCACCAGGTCATCTTGCGCTGGCGAATGCTCTAACCTACCCATAGCTACTTGCACATTAGTTTTTAATGCCGCCAACGGGGTACGTAATTCATGTGCGGCCTCAGAGGTAAATTGACGTTCTCGGACAATAGCTAGTGAAACACGCTGAAATAAGGCGTTCAATGCTTTTACCATCGGCATTAATTCATTAGGTACGTCCGTTATCTGCAATGATTCGTGATCATCCGCACGACGTAAACGGACGGCCTCTGCCACTTTTGTTATCGGTCTGAAATGGTAATTAATGGTTGTGATGATAATCATCAACATCAACGGAAAACCGATCAACAAGGGGATAACGCTATCGAGCGTGATATACCAAATCAGCTCATCCCGCATATCCACTCGTTCGGCGACTGCTATCGTTGAGTGTTTATCTAAACCTCGCTCAACAAATACCCGCCACTCCTGATTGGCAAAGGCTTGACGCGAGTAACCTAACGGCTCCATCGGAATCTGTATGCCACTATCATCAGCAAGTAATACCGTGCCATCGTCATGCTTAACGGTGAAAACCAACGCGTTGACGTATTCATCATCACGCTTTTCTAACTGTGGCAGATAAACCGACTCGTTTGCTTCAAGGGTATTCCGCAATATGGCATCTAAATTTGCACTGAGCACCGGGTAGTTTTTGAGCTGCTCAGGCGGAATCTCATTTTGGATTAACTTAGCTTGAGCCACATAGGCATCATGCTCACCTTCTTCGTGCAGCAATAGCTTTTCGAGCGTGATCGCCGCTCGCTGTAAGTTTGCGTCGTAGACCTCATTGATTTCACGTGACGAGGAAAGAAAGATTGCCGCCGCAATCAGCAACAAACCAACGCTAAGCACTACGCTTAAGGTTTGTAATAAACGGACACGAATAGAAGAGGATTCACTCATCGTGGCAACATATACCCAACGCCACGGATTGTCTTTACTGCATCAGACCCAAGGTGTTTACGGATTTGATGGATGTATACCTCAATCGCATTACTGGCGACACCTTCATCCCAACCATACAACGCATTCTCCAAAATCGTTTTAGAGACCGGACGCCCCGCACTGTTAAGCAATGCCTCAAAAACAACGAGCGCCTTTGCTGGCAAATCAATCGTTTGATCACCCTGACGTAATTGCGGACCTGCCGGATCGAATTGATAATCACGCCAAGCAATGAATGACTCGGCACGCCCTAGGCTACGTCGCACAATAGAGCGCAATCTTGCTTCAAGCTCACGTAAATCAAACGGCTTGACCATATAGTCATCGGCGCCTGCATCAAGACTGTTCACACGATCATCAATATCAGCGCGAGCTGTCAGCACAATAACCGGTGTTTGCGATTTGGCAGCGCGCACTTGTTTGAGTACATCGACACCGTCGAGATCTGGCAGACCAAGGTCAAGAATCACCGCATCGATCGATTCAGTTTTTACGATAGGCGCAACATCACGCCCACGCTGCAACCAATCCACCGTGATTTGACGCTGCTCAAGCCCCCGCTTAATCGCTGAACCTAAATCTTGGTCATCTTCGACCAGCAAAACTCTCAACCGACACTTATCCTTTGAATAACTCGCGAGCTTGCTTCATTTGATCCCGCAAGCCACCGTCGACGAGTCTAGGCAAAAAGCCATTCAAACGCGCGAATAATTTTTCTGGGAAACCCAAATAAACATCCTTTTTATTCTGCTGCATCGCAGAGACAACCTGCTCAGCAACCCATGTTGGCTCATCCATATTCATTTTTGTTTTCTTGGCAAAGGTATAGACCTTATCGCTATTCAACGGCGTTTTAACCGCACGTGGCGCAACATAAGTCACCTTCACACCTGTGCCTTCTAATTCACGGCGCAACGCTTCTGACAAACCACGTAAGCCAAACTTACTGGCAGAGTAAGCCGCGAAAAATCCAAAGCCTATGCTACCGAAGGTAGAGCCTACATTCACAAAATGACCTTGGCCTGCTGCTTTCATTTGTGGCAATAAACCGTGCATCAAGCGCATCGGTGTCATCAAGTTAACTTGCAATATGGCCTGTAATAAGTCGGGATCGGTTTGCTCAAACGGGGCAAAGCTCAACATCCCTGCACAGTTCACCAAAGTATCAATATGATTATCAAAGACTTGGTTAGCCGTTGTAATCACCTGATTAATTGACTCCGGCTGCAGAAAATCTACGGCTATTCCTTTGTCATGCGATAGACCGAGCTCGCTCAATGAAGATGCCAGTGCAATGGGATCGTGAGATACCAAAAACACATTGGCGCCCTGCGACTTCAATCGCTTAACGATCTCAAAGCCGATGCCGCCTGTCGCGCCAGTAACTACAATATTCTTTTGCTCAAAGGCTTGGCTCATTTTAGATCTCACTTAACTTATGTAATGGCAGGCTGCGGAATACATCACCATAGAGTTTGAAAAAATTCTTCGCACAGTGGAGCAAAAAGACCTTGTCTTCCTCAGACTCAATTTGATTCACGAGATTTTTATAAAAATCCATGTGTGAGATATCTAAAGAGCCATGACTTGAGAGATAACTAAAGCATTCATCACCCAACCCCAAACTTGATTTGATGGCCTCTGCAGCTTCTGTCGCCACCTTGATGCTTGTACCTTCCAACACCAGCACCATGCCAAGAAAACCGATCGGATTTACTCGCTCAATCACATAGTAGGCATACGCAATCATGGCTTCGACTGCCAAGCTGGGGGTTGCATGACGCACAGCCTGCGCATCACCCCCGGCATGTTGAATGTCGCTCAAGATCCATTCCTGATGGCCTACTTCCTCTTCAATATATTCAGCCATTGCGTTACGCAGCCATTCTTTTTCAAACGGCACGCGCGAACCACACGCCATTAATAAAGGCGTTGTGTGTTTAACATGGTGAAAGGCTTGACCAAGAAAGGCGAGATAACTTTCTAAGGAAATATTGCCGCGCCACCCTTCTTGAATAAAAGGAATACTCAGCAGTGCATTTCGGTCTTCTTCGGTGTTCTCTAATAGGTATTCGTAAACTGAACTCATAAGGCAATGTACTCGTTATAAAAAGATGCCAAACGATCGGCATAGACGTCATAGATGGACTCTCGACGATTACGACCGGTCGCGGTTAGCAGTTGGTTGATTGGGGAAAAAGGTTCATCTGCCCGTAGCCAATGCGTGACACGCGCATAATCGGGCAAAGTGTTATTGATCTTGGCGATAGCATTAGCCAGTAATGTATCGGCTAACGATGAGTGGATAACGGCCACATTAAACGGGCGCGCTTCACCGTATACCGCTATTTGTTGAATCTCTGGATGACTGGTGAATTCTTTCTCCACCCATTCAGGTGAGACATTTCGACCATAAGCAGTGATAAACACATTGCGCTTACGACCTAAGATAGTTAACGCACGATCATCAGTAAACTTACCCAGATCACCGGTGGCATACCATTCAGATAGCGATATAGCGGGATCACCTAAATATCCTGTAAAACCGCCACCTTGGATCAACACCTCGCCATCATCAGCAAGTGTGATTCGGACATGCGGCAAGGCCTTACCTACCGAGCCAATATGATTCGAATTCACCGCATTCAGACAGACCACCGAGGCGCATTCACTCATCCCATAACCTTGGTATACCGGCAACTGTAGAGCGGCTGCTCGATTGAGAAGCGAGATCGATACCGACGCGCCACCTAACGCGCAAAAGCGAAGATCTGTTGGCGCTGGATGGCCTGCTTCGATCACATTAATAAAGCCCTCAAGCATGCCTGGGGTCAAAATAACTGTCGTGATGCCTTTTTGGATGATCATCGACAGCAATCGTTGAGGGGTATCCATTCCACTGCCTTGCATACCGAGTGCATCAGCTGAAGGGATTAACACCTGTGCTCCTGCCTGCAGCAAGACATACACACCGGCAATATTTTCTAGCAGGACGGCCAATGGCATGACACACACGTGTTTATCGTCAGACGTGATTTGCGCTACTTCAATCAGCGATTCAGTAACCGCCGATATTTGCTGATGGGTTAACAAGACACCCTTTGGAGATCCTGTCGTACCCGAGGTAAAGGTCACCTTAACGACATCCCGAGGTAATGGCTGTGTAGCCTCAGCCTGGGGTAGCTTCAATAGTGCATAACCTTGAATGACAGTCTGATCACATTCAGCACAAGCAAATGAAGCACATCGCTGCACAAAGCGCTCTGGGTGATCAGTGATCACATGCGAAAGCTCGGCTTGGCTCACCACATGCGTTACTTGTTCAGCTGAAAAGAAAGGCGGAATAGGCATCACGCAAATACCGGCTTGCATGCATGCCAGATCAACGATTACCCAACTCACCGCGTTCTGTGCGTCAAAGCCAATACGATCAACACCCAAGCCTTGTAACCATATCGCACATGCATTGACCTGCTCGGCAAGCTCGGCATAACTAAGTTGGCCATGCTGATCCCGTAAGGCCAAACGATCAGGGTATTTGGCCGCGTGCACAGCCAACATCGCAAGAAGCGTCATGCGGCATCCAAGGTGTACGCCTCAGCGTTATGCCAAAGCTGATCCAAGGCTAAGTCATGCGCTCGCGCCTTAATCAGCGCCTGACCACTTTGTGCCACATTAGCCGCCATGACATGCGGCATCTTGTCGTAGTAGCGACCCCATGCCTGTTGATCTTGTATTGGTAAACGCGACTTGTGCGCCTCACCCAAATCGACAAGCTCAACGCCCAATCGCTTGAAGGCATTTCGCAGCTCAGGACGACAGGTAAACACCGCCCACTGCTTGCTCATTGAGGCCAGAACAGCGGTCAATGCGGTAATCAGCCAACGACCTGCGCCCACCTCAGTAACTGCGAAGTTACCGATTTCCATTAGCGACTCACGCTGCACCGTTTGACCCAATGCAGATGACAACATCTGCTCCATTGCGGCGTCTAGATAGTGCTCAACATAGCTACCTACGCTTATCGGATCACGCAGACCCAATGCCGCCACAATTGCGCCATGATCTTTCTTCAGCCCCATCAAGGTCGGCATAAAGCTGGTGATTTGCGCCTGATAGTGCATTTCAAAGTCATGCGCAATCATCGCCTCGACAGACTGACGATGAACTGAGCCCTCTGACATCATAAGCACTTGGGGCGCCAAAACCGGTTTTTGAGCCAATGGCATAAAACACACCTCTTTTAAGATGTGCTAACTCTGCCCCACCCGCCTTAACCGAACCTTAAGCCCATGAAATAGATTTTGAGACTCAAAACCTGGATTTATGGAATCACTTCCCGACTGCAAAGTTTTTGTCATCTTTGTATGTTTAGCACTCAAGCAATCAGCTATGATTATCAAGTTTTCCTTTACCCATAACTTGGAACCTCACACTCAATGAGCTCTAAATTATCTGCCCGCGTTCAAGCGGTTAAGCCTTCTCCAACTCT
>VMDJ01000051.1 GCA_008080925.1 Gammaproteobacteria bacterium | reverse complement strand
AAAAGTAGCGGCTATCGCCGGAATAGGGGTTTGTTGAGTGCCAATTTAATTAGGCTACTAAGCAATTTTCTACCTCCTTAGCAAAAAACTGCTTCACCCTTCTTTATAAGTGCGCAAGAGCTTAACATTTCAATATTGAGGTTTCATCTTGGATTTTGTCTAATTTTTGTGCACGTCTGTCTCAGGTTCGCGATTTTTTTCACGATTCGTTACACTCTTTATCACTTAGAGAACGAAGAATAATTTCTAAAGTTGGAGAGAAAAATGAAGAAGATTTTTGGCTTAGCGTTAGCGGCATCAGCCTTGCTGATCGGCTCAAATGCGCAAGCAGCCGAATGCGGTGATGTGGTTATCGGTGAGATGAATTGGGCGAGCGGTGAATTCCTTGCGCGCTTAGATGGTTTTATCTTGAAAGAAGGTTATGGCTGTAATGTGTCATATCTAACAGCAGGTACCACACCACAGATCACATCTATGAATGAAAAGGGTACCCCTGACTTCGCATCTGAGGTTTGGGCAAATGCGAGCAAGACCTTGATCGATGCAGCTGAAGCTGAAGGTCGTTTGATTCGCCTTAACCCAGCACCTATTAATGGTGCCGGAGAAGGTTGGTGGATTGATCCAGTTACTGCAAAGAAGCATCCAGAGCTTAAAACGGTTGATGACATCTTGGCGCGTCCTGATTTGTTCCCACACCCTGAAGATTCAAGTAAAGGTGGCTTCCTGAATTGTCCATCAGGCTGGGGTTGTCAGAAATCAAATAACAACTTGTTCCGTGCATTCGATATGGAAGCTAAGGGCTGGAAGATGATTGAGCCAGGTTCTGGCGCGGCGATGAAGGGTGTTATCGCAAAAGCGGGTGAGCGTGGTCAGCCTTTCTTCGGTTACTACTGGGCACCAACCGTGCCAATCGGTAAATACAATCTACAGCCAGTAGATTTCAATTCTGGTTATGACGCGGACAACTGGAATAACTGTATTGCTTTGGGTGTTGCGGAATGTAAAAACCCTAAGCGCTCGCGTTGGACTGCATCAGAGGTTGTGAGCTTGGCACAAGGTTCATTCATCTCTAAGAAGCCCGATGCAGCAAACTACGTTAAAGCACGTACCTTGACTGTTCCTCAGTTGGGTAAGTACCTTAAGTACATGGATGCGAACCAAGCATCAGGTGAAGATGGTGCGATTGAGTTCTTGCTAAATGAAGAAAAGATTTGGTCAAACTGGGTAACCCCAGAAGCGGCTAAACGCATTAAGAAAGCACTCTAAGTTATTCGCTTAATATGGTGTTGAGGGGTATCTTCGGGTACCCCTCTTTTTTTAAATAGAGATGATGTTATGGATTGGTTGGTAGATTTCCCTTCGTTAGGCCGCGGTGACTTGCGTGATCTAAGAAAGGGTATTGATGAAAGCTTCAAAAACTTTACCCGTGAATATGGTGATGCGATTGAAAGTTTCTTTGATCCTTTACTGCAATTTCTTATTTGGTTAGAAAAACTACTCCTGGCAACGCCTTGGCCTATTGTGATTGGATTGCTCTGTGTTGCGGCATGGTTTGCAAGCCGCAGTTGGAAGCTCGTGGCTGGTGCAGCGATCAGTATGTTTTTAATCGGTTATCTTGGCATGTGGGAAGACACGATGAGTACGGTGAGTATCATTGTGGTCTGCACACTACTCTGCATTCTGGTTGGCATGCCCTTAGGTATATTGATGTCTCGCTCAGATAGAGCGCAAGCGATTATCACTCCAGTGCTCGATGTGATGCAGACGATCCCGAGTTTTGTCTATCTGATCCCTGTGGTAATGCTGTTGGGGATTGGTAAGGTCGCAGGTCTCATTGCAGTTGTTGTATACGCTATTCCTCCTATGATCCGCCTGACGAACTTAGGTATCCGTATGGTGGATAAAGAGGTACTTGAGGCAGCAGACTCATTTGGTGCCAGTACATGGCAGCGTTTAATTAAGGTTCAGATCCCACTTGCGCTGCCCAATATTTTTGCCGGTGTGAATCAAACCATCATGATGTCATTAGCGATGGTTGTTATTGCTGCGATGATCGGTGTAACCGGCTTAGGCCAGCCTGTGCTTAAGGCTATCTCTAATGGTTATTTGGCGATGGGCTTGTTTAATGGCTTAGCCATTGTGGCGCTTGCGATCATCTTTGATCGGATAAGTCAGTCTTACGGTAAGCGACTGCAAAATTACTCTTCTCAATAAAAAGAAAGCCTGCAATAGCAGGCTTTTTTATGTCTAAATACTGAGCATGAGTCTTACTATTAAAGCGGAAACGAAGGGTGCTTTATTGGCCTTCATTGGGGCTATGTTTATCGTTCCCGATTCACTTTATGTCCGCCTAATTGATGGTGATGGCTTAGTGACTGCTTTCTGGCGAAATGTGATTGCTGGGTTAGTCATCGCTTTGCTATTGGTACTCACGTCAAAAGGGTCAGTAAGACAGACATTCTTTCCACTCTCTAAGATTGGCATTTGGTATGCCATCTGCGTCTCAGTTTCATCGATAAGTTTTGTGGTGGCGATCACCAACACCAGTGTGGCGAGTGTGCTGTATATCCTAGCGGCGATGCCCGTGTTTACTGCCATTTTGGGCAGGCTATTTCTTAATGATGCGGTAGATAAGGCTTTTGGCTTAGTAATGGTGTTTGTGCTTGTCGGCTTAGGGCTGATTGCATTTCATTCTGATAGCTCAGGGATTAACAGTGGTTTTGGTAACCTTATGGCGATCATCACAATGATGGGGTTTAGTGTCTCGGTGACGTTGGCTCGTAAAGAAAAGTCAAAATCGATGTTGCCGGCACTTTCCATAGGCTTGCTGATCTCTGGTGTTTTTATCGCGCTGATTGTAGATCCAATAGAAGCGTTTAATCTCAAGCCTGAGTTGTATCTGCTTCATGGAGTAACCCTTGCGATTGCTGTCAGTGCCTTGGCGCAGGCGGCACGTTATACCAAGGGCAGTATAGTGACGCTCTTTATGTTGCTTGAGGCAGCATTAGCTCCCATTGTTGCCTGGTATGTCTTTAGTGAGTACCCGGGTGCTTTAGTGATTGGTGGTGGATTACTGGTGATGATGACGGTTGCGCTTTATGGGGTTTGGTCTGTCGTTAAACCTCATGCGTAGTCTATTTTGCGGGTAAGGTGTTACCGTCTTTCACGCCATCGATAATACCTTTCACTTTTCCATGCCAGCTGAGATGCCAATCGCCATTAGCTTGTTCGATAACGTCAAAGACCCAAGGTGTGTCTTTGTTTGCCCATTGAATATTTAGCTTACTCACACCATCGACCCACCAAGTGCCGTAACGAAACTTTTTATCGTTAAAGGTATAACGTTCGACATCGCCATTCTTGGCGAAATAGGTATCGCAATCGGTGTTGTCTTTGGTTTTGATGCAATGTGCGGTTTTACCACTCAATCTTTCGATGATCACATCATTAGCGACTAGCGTCGGCGCTGAGCTATCAGCGCCAACAAAGAGTAAGACAATGAATGTGAAGAGGTAAGCCAAAACGTTAAACGATCACTTTTTCATGTCAGCAATTTTCACTGACCATTCAGCAGGACCGGTGATGTGTGCTGAAATACCGGTGCTATCCACCGCTACTGTGACGGGCATATCAACCACATCAAACTCGTAGATCGCTTCCATACCAAGGTCTTCAAACGCTAAGACTTTTGCGCTCTTAATCGCTTGGGAAACTAAGTACGCTGCGCCACCAACGGCCATTAGATAGGCCGCCTTGTGTTTCTTGATCGATTCAATCGCCACTGGGCCGCGCTCTGCTTTACCGACCATGCCAATCAGACCGGTTTGACTCAGCATCATCTCAGTGAACTTATCCATGCGTGTTGAGGTAGTCGGACCTGCGGGACCAACAGCTTCATCACGCACAGGGTCGACAGGGCCTACGTAATAGATCAGGCGATTAGTGAAGTCGACATTTTCAGGAAGACCTTCCCCGCTTTCGAGTAGCTCTTGGATGCGCTTGTGCGCTGCATCACGACCGGTGAGTAGCTTGCCGTTAAGCAATAAGGTTTCACCTGGCTTCCAGCTGGCCACTTCTTCTGGCGTTAAATTATTCAGATCAACACGCTTAGATTCGGTAGAAGCGGTCCATGTGACATCTGGCCAGTCTTCAAGCTTAGGTGGCTCGAGTACGGCAGGACCTGAACCATCGAGTTCGAATTCAACGTGACGAGTCGCGGCGCAGTTAGGAATCATCGCTACCGGTAGTGAGGCGGCATGCGTTGGGTAGGTATTGATTTTGACATCGACCACGGTGGTTAAGCCGCCCAAGCCTTGCGCCCCGATGCCAAGATCGTTAACACGGTTGTAGATCTCAAGACGAAGCTCTTCAATCTCATCTTGTGGGCCGTGCGCTTGAATCTCATGCATATCGATGTGTGACATCAGTGATTCTTTGGCGAGCAACATCGCTTTCTCAGCAGTGCCGCCAATACCAATACCTAAGATACCCGGTGGACACCAGCCGGCGCCCATGGTCGGCAAGGTTTTAACCACCCAGTCGACCAAGCTGTCACTTGGGTTCATCACGGTGAACTTTGATTTGTTTTCAGAGCCACCGCCTTTGGCTGCTAAACCGATCTCAACTTTATTGCCCGGTACTAGCTCGTGATAAATGATCGCTGGGGTGTTATCGCGAGTATTCACGCGCTTACCGATCGGTGGATTCACCATAGAGGCGCGTAGTTTGTTATCAGGATGCATATAGGCCTGACGTACGCCTTCATTGATCATGTCGTTAAGTGATAGGTTGCCTTCAAAGCGACATTCCATACCAATTTTTACAAACGCGACTACGGCGCCGGTGTCTTGGCAGATTGGGCGATGACCTTCCGCACACATGCGTGAGTTGGTGATGATCTGCGCTAAGGCATCTTTTGCCGCAGGTGATTGCTCACGATCATACGCACGACCAACCGCTTGGATGTAATCCACAGAGTGGTAATACGAGATGTATTGCAGGGCATCAGCAACGCTTTGAATGAGATCGTCTTGCTTAATGGTAGTCATCGTTATGTTCTCTAAAGACAAGACGGCCTCACAAGGAGGCCGTAGAAAGACTGCTTAAATAGGATTTTACACTTGAAGCATCAGGCGTGCCGGATCTTCGAGTAGCTCCTTAATGGTGACCAGTGTTTGCACTGACTCGCGACCATCGATGATGCGATGGTCGTATGACAACGCGAGATACATCATCGGGCGAATCACGATCTCCCCATTGACCACG
Organism: Gammaproteobacteria bacterium; assembly: GCA_008080925.1. Taxonomy (GTDB): domain Bacteria; phylum Pseudomonadota; class Gammaproteobacteria; order Chromatiales; family Chromatiaceae; genus VMDJ01. The sequence continues at coordinate 3,597 of VMDJ01000051.1, read as the reverse complement.
ACCGGACGCTCAACAATGTTGTGCATCCCTAAGATCGCGCTTTGCGGTGGATTGAGAATAGGGGTTGAGAGCATCGAGCCATACACACCACCATTTGAGATAGTGAAAGTACCACCGACAAGATCGTCATAGCTCAAGCTACCATCACGCGCTTTTTCGCCATATTCACGAATGCGCGCTTCGATCTCTGCAAAGCTCATCTGGTCGGCATCACGTAAGATCGGAACGACCAAGCCACGTGGTGAGCCTACGGCAATGCCGATATCAAAGTAGTTGTGATACACGATCTCATCGCCATCGATCGACGCATTGACTGCTGGGAATTTCTTCAACGCTTCGACAGCAGCTTTGACGAAGAACGACATAAAGCCTAGCCGTGTGTCGTGTTGCTTCTCGAACTGATCTTTATATTTCTTACGTAGCTCGATGACGTTTTGCAGATCAACTTCGTTAAAGGTCGTCAGAATCGCTGCATTGGCTTGTGCTTCGAGCAATCGCTCAGCGACACGTGCGCGTAGACGACTCATGGGCACACGCTTCTCATCACGAGGGCCAAGGGCGATGTCATCTGGTGCTGCGCTAGCGGCCGCTTTGGCTTCTTTCGCTTCCGCTGGTTGATTCTTTTGCTCGTCGAGATAACGCATCACATCTGATTTGAGGATGCGACCTTCTTTGCCGGTGCCGGTAACGTGTGAAGGGTCGATTTTCATCTCTTTAACTAAGCGACGAACCGCAGGCGTGAGGATAGGGTCATCATCGGATTCTGCGGGCGTATCTGCAGCTGGTTCATTGGCAGCAGGTGCTGCTGCGGCAACCGCGCCTTCGGTCAGAATCGCCAAGATGTCGTCTGACGTGACGACTGCACCTTCTTCGGCTTTGATCTCGGTGAGTACGCCATCGATAGGTGAGGGAACTTCAAGCACCACCTTGTCGGTTTCTAGATCGAGTAGGTTTTCATCGCGGGATACAGGATCACCGGGTTTCTTGTGCCAAGTCAGTACCGTAGCGTCAGTTACGGATTCAGGCAGGGTAGGTACGCGAACATCAGTCATGTTTATCCTCTCAGGTCCATTTCGCGATTAACTTCGCCGGTGAGTGCGTCGTCGATCAGTTGATCTTGTTCTTCTTGGTGAACTTTTGAATAGCCGGTTGCGGGTGCTGCGGCAGATTTACGACCTGCATATTGTGCACGCAGGCCACGCTCATGCAGCCATGCAAAACGGTGTTTGATTTGATCCCAAGCACCTCGGTTTTGTGGCTCTTCTTGGCACCAGATAAATTGCTCGGCATTGATGTATTGACCAACGACTTCAGCCACACGGTCGTGTGGGAAGGGGTAAAGCTGTTCGATACGAACAATAGCGACGTGTTGTAACTCTCGGCTGCGTCGCGCTTGCAGTAGGTCGTAGTAAACCTTGCCGCTACACATCACCACACGAGTGACCTCTTCTGCTTCGATAGGATCGATCTCATCGATAACGGTTTCGAATTCACCATGGCTTAAACTTTCTAAAGGCGAGGTGGCCAATGGATTACGCAAAATACTCTTTGGTGAGAAAACGATTAGCGGATGACGGAAGGGTCGAATCATCTGACGCATCAATAAGTGGAAGATTTGTGCTGGCGTACTTGGAATACATACTTGCATGTTGTGCTCAGCACACAGCTGCATGTAACGCTCGATACGTGCTGATGAGTGCTCAGGACCTTGGCCTTCGTAACCGTGAGGTAGCAACATGGTCAAACCACAGTACAAGCCCCACTTAGCGCCAGCTGAGCTAATGAATTGATCGATCACTACTTGTGCGCCGTTCGCGAAGTCACCGAATTGAGCTTCCCAAATGGTTAAGGTATTCGGTTCTGCTGTTGCATAGCCATATTCAAAGGCAAGCACCGCTTCTTCAGAGAGGACCGAATCGATAACGGTGAAGTTAGGTTGGTCTTCGCGGATCTCACGCAAGGAAACATAGCTTTCACCGGTCTCTTGATTGCGCCACATCGCATGACGGTGGAAGAAGGTGCCGCGGCGACAGTCTTGGCCGGACAAACGAACGGGATAGCCCATATCAAGCAGGCACGCATAGGCCATATTCTCAGCAAAACCCCAGTCGATCAGCTTGTCACCGTTCGCCATGGCTTGACGGTCGGAAAGAATCTTTTCAACACGAGGGTGCAATGGGAAGCCAGCAGGCGGTGTGAAGATCTTTCCAGCGAGTGCAGTAATACGTGCGTTTTTAACAGCGGTTTTTGCAGGAGACTCCCAAGTGGCGCCTTTATATTTTTCCCAATCAACCAAGATGCGACCTTCAAGGTCATCTTCGGTAGCGCGGCCAACACATTCGCCGGCTTCAAAACGTTCGCGAAGGTCGCTGACTTTCTTTTGCGCAAAATCAGCATCGATAACACCTTTGCTCAGTAGCTTGTTGGCATACAAGGCACGGGTGGTTTCGCGGCTGCGTATGTTTTTATACATGCTCGGTTGAGTCACCGCAGGCTCGTCTGCTTCGTTGTGACCATGGCGGCGATAACAGACTAAGTCGATAACCACGTCTTTATGGAAGCGCTTGCGATAGTCGAAGGCGAGACGAGTGACAAAGATCACCGCTTCTGGATCGTCACCATTTACGTGGAAGATCGGTGCTTGAACCATCTTAGCGACATCGGTGCAGTAATGCGTCGAGCGGCTATCAAAGGCGTTAGAGGTGGTGAAGCCGATTTGGTTATTCACCACGATATGAATGGTGCCGCCAACGGCATAGCCACGAACCTGTGACATGTTGAAGGTTTCCATGACCACGCCTTGGCCTGCGAAGGCAGCATCTCCGTGGATGCTGATGGGGATAATCATGTCGCCTTCTTTATCGCCGTAGCGTTGTTGGCGAGCACGTGCACTACCAATCATTACTGGGCTGATAATTTCGAGGTGCGATGGGTTAAAACCCAGTGTGACGTGAACCAGACCATTACCGGTATCTAAGTCACTGGAGAAACCCTTGTGGTATTTCACATCGCCTGAGCTTAAGACGCTGCGCTCTTTTGGCTCGTGACGTTGACCTTCAAACTCTTTAAAGATGCTGGCCGGTGGCTTACCTAAAATATTACTTAAAACGTTCAGACGACCTCGGTGAGCCATACCAATCAACACTTCTTCGGCACCGTTATTGCCGGCACGGAAGATCAGTTCATCAAGGATAGGAATCAGCGATTCACCGCCTTCCAGTGAGAAACGTTTTTGACCGACGAAGCGAGCATGCATGTACTTTTCAATGCCTTCTGCTGCGGTCAGCATATGAAGTAACCACTTCTGCTTATCGTGATCCATCTCAGGCTTGGCACGATAGGTTTCAAGGCGTTGCTGGATCCAACGCTTTTCATCAGTATCAGTGATGTGCATGTACTCAGAGCCTACGGTTGAGGTGTAGGTCTCGCGGAGTAGGTCAAGGATTTCGCCCAGTGGCATTTGTTCAGCGGCAAACAACGAGCCGGTGTTAAACACCTCTTTCATGTCGGCTTGGGTAAAGCCGTAATACTCTGGCTTGAGCTCTTCGAGAGGTACGGTTTTGTGAAGCTCAAGTGGATCGAGCTTTGCGTTTTGAT
>VMDJ01000103.1 GCA_008080925.1 Gammaproteobacteria bacterium | reverse complement strand
CTGCAGATGTCGCAAAGTCCGCGCCAGAATCGACACCTGCACAAACGGCACAGTTTCAGCGGCACCACTCGAGACCTTCACTGCCACCGGGGTTAGCCCGACCGATTTATCTTTAGGTGCAATCACCGCATCCACTCCCGCACCATCAGCCGTGCGCAGACAGGCACCTAGGTTATGCGGATCGGTCACGCCATCAAGGACCAATATTAAAGGCGGATGATCGAGGTTATTCAGCAAGGTATCGAGATCATCCTCAGTCTGCGCAGCAGGCGCTTGGGTACTGATCACTACACCCTGATGGTTAGCGCTACCGGCTAGCTTCTCGACAGTTTTCTTATCGCTCGCGGTCAGAGGGATACCGAGCTTTTTCGCATCATCTAAAACAGCATTCAAACGACGGTCTTTGCGTGTCGCGTCGTAAATGATTTCATTAATACGCTCACGACCAAACTTAAGCGCTGAACGCACTGCATGTATACCGGCAACCCATTGTTGCTTATCGCCCATGACTTAATGCGTACCTTTTTTAGTCTTAGCTGCGGCACGCTCTTTCTTACCCGGGCGACCTTTACGCTTTTTACCTTTGCTCGCTTTCTTTTTACTGGTCTTCTTTTCGTCCGACTCAGCACGCGATCCCCATGGGTTTTTACTCGGCTTTTTTGATCCTGGTTGCGAACGTGGTGGGCGATCAATGCGCAGCTGATCCGCTGGCACACCATGAATCATCTCAACTTTCTTTTTAACCGGCGCTTCGCTATTGCCATCATCGAGTACAAAGTCGATCTTGCGATCTTCCATGTTAACGGCAGCAACTCGCACCCTAATACGATCACCCAAGCGATAAACCTTACCCGAACGCTCCCCGGTTAAACGATGACCAATAGGATCGAAAATAAAGTAATCACGATCAAGCGCAGTGATATGAATCAAGCCGGTGATAAAAATCTCATCTAGCTCGACAAAAAGACCAAAGCTATTCACGCCTGAGATTGTGCCTTGGAAACTTTCGCCCACTTTATCGAGCATGAAGTAACACTTAAGGGCATCAGCCGAATCACGCGATGCATCGTCTGCACGACGCTCACACAGTGAACAGTGCTCACCCATGTGCGCTAAATCTTTATCCGTATAGGCAAACCCTTTTGCCGAACCATTTCGCAGCACATGACGGATCGCACGGTGCACCATCAAGTCTGGGTAGCGACGAATCGGTGAGGTGAAATGCGCATAAGCTTCAAATGCCAAACCAAAGTGCCCAACATTCTCATCGGTATAGACCGCTTGCATCATCGAGCGCAGCAGCACGGTTTGAATCACATGGTAATCCGCACGCGTTTTAACTTGTTCAAGCAACTCTGCGTAATCTTTCGCGGTAGGCTCAAGACCACCTTTCAACGACAAACCTAGTTCGCGTAAAAATTGCCCCAAGTCGGAGAGCTTCTCCTCACTTGGGCGCTCATGCACACGGTACAAAGCCGGTATTTTGTTCTTCAGCAAGAAGCGCGCCGCCGCAACGTTAGCCGCCAACATACACTCTTCAATTAATCGGTGCGCATCATGTCGCACCAGAGGCACCACTTCGGCCACCTTGCCATTCTCATCAAATTTAAAACGGGTTTCGGTGGTATCAAAATCAATCGCGCCACGTACAGCTCGTGCTGCATGGAGCACCTTATACAGGCCATGCAGGTCTTCGAGATGCGGTAATACGTGTGCAAATTCTTCTTTAAGCGCCTGATCATTATCAATCAGCATCGCGCCCACTTGATCATAGGTCAGACGAGCATGTGAATTCATGACGCCTTCAAAGAAGCGCGAGCGGAACATTTTGCCCTGCGGATCAAAATACATCTCACAGACCATGCACAAACGATCAACCTTCGGATTGATCGAGCACAGTCCATTAGAGAGCACCTCTGGCAACATCGGCACCACACGATCAGGGAAGTACACCGAGGTGCTGCGCAGATAAGCTTCTTTATCTAACGGCGAATCTTTTTCAACATAGGCTGAAACATCGGCAATCGCGACCAATAAGCGCCAGCCTTTTGTTGTCTTTGCACAAAACACCGCATCATCGAAGTCTCGTGCATCCGCACCATCGATAGTAACCAACGGCACATCACGCAGATCCTCACGACCCTCTTTCGCCTTCTCAGGCACCTCAGCGCTCAAGCCTTCAATTTGCTCGAGTAATTCTTCTGGCCAATCATGAGGAATATCATGGCTACGAATCGCAACCGCGGTTTCCATACCGGGGGCATATTGATCGCCAATAACATCAATCACACTACCAATAGCCTGACGCCAAGGTGTTGGATGCTCATCGATTGCCACCTCAACCATCTGACCATTCTTGCCGCCATGCAAACTCTCCGGCGGAATGAGTACTTGCTGGGTAATGCGTTTATTGTCGGGCAACAAGAAAGCAACACCGCGATCAATCTGCAGACGACCGACGAGCTTGTTAAAAGCACGCTCTAATACCTCGATGATTTGCCCCTCTTCGCGACCCCGTCGATCAATGCCAGAGACCTGCACCACCACATGATCACCGTGCCATACACGACGCATCTCACGCGGACCTAAAAACAGGTCATCACCATTTGCATCATCACGCTTCAAAAAGCCAAAGCCATCTGGGTGGCCGATAACACGACCCACGATCATGTCTTTGTTGTTAACTGGACAATAACCACCTCGGCGATTTCGAATGAGCTGACCATCACGCGTCATCGCATTCACACGACGAGAAAGTCCTTCGGTTTGCTCCTCATCAATATCCAAGGTGTACATCAGCTCTTTAAAACTCATGGGACAACCTTGCTCGGCAATCACTTCTAAAATGAACTCTCGACTAGGAACAGGATTTTCATAGGTATCCGCTTCACGTTGCGCTTGCGGGTCATTTAATTCGGTGCGAGACACCTTTTTTTGATTTGCCACTATTAGGCCTTTTACTGAGATTTAAGCCCGCTATTGTAGCGTTGACACACCCAGTTTGTCGCTGTAAGTTACGCGCCCTCAACACCTCTGCCCAGGTGGTGAAATTGGTAGACACGCCAGCTTCAGGTGCTGGTGGCCGCAAGGCCGTGGAGGTTCAAGTCCTCTCCTGGGCACCAGTTTTGATTCCCCTCCTGATATCTCCTGTTAAGCGCTGAAAATTATTTTGCCGTTGACGCAAAATTTTTCTTGCGCAAAAACCAAAAAAGTTGAAAATTCCATCCGCTCGCTTTTTGAGCAGAAACTTTAGGTGATTTACCCGTTAGTGACCCGGCGTCTTGTTTGTCTAGACGTGTCTGAGCGACGAAAGACAAACAATTAGGAGACGAACGTGTTAACGACTATTCGCCCTCGATCAGAAGGAGACTTCTGGTTGGCACAGGCAGGTGGCATTTCGCCTGCAATGCTTTTTAGCCCTACTCGCGTTCGCGAGACTTGGCGCTCTCTTCAAGCCGCATTACCTGGCGTTACTCTTTACTACGCCGTCAAATCCAACCCTTACACTTCTTTATTGACCACCTTGGTTGATGAGGGCGCATGCTTTGATGTTGCTAGCGCCCCCGAGATTCAGGCTTTACTGCCTTTGGGTGTTCCAACTCAACGCATGATTCACACCCACCCGATCAAAACGATCACTGACTTGGAAGCGTCTATCGAATTAGGCGTGACATCCTTTGTCGTCGATAACTTGGATGAGCTTTGGAAGATCGCGCCGTACCGTAACGACATCACGGTTATGTTGCGCTTAGCCTTCGTGGCACCTGATGCACCTGTAGATTTATCTCGTAAATTTGGTGCTCAGCCCGACGATGCAATGAATATTTTGCAGATTGCCCAGCAGATGGGCATCACCATTGACGGCCTTTGCTTCCACGTCGGCTCTCAAGCTCAAAGCGCTAACACACATCGCTTGGCATTATTGAAAACCGTAGAGATTGCACAAGAAGCTGCAGACCTTGGCATTGCCAACATCGAACGTATCGATATGGGTGGTGGCTTCCCAGCCAACTACTCAAACAAGCCTGTCGACTTCGAAGCCTTTTGCGCACCTATCCGTGAAGCAATGGCCTCAGTGCCTTCACACATTCGTTTGATGGCTGAGCCTGGTCGCGGTATTTCAGCACCTAGCATGACATTGGTTGCACGCATCATTGGTCGCTCAAAGCGCCAAGATGACACTTGGTGGTACTACATGGATGACGGTGTGTACGGTGCTCAATCAGGCCGCATCTTCGACCACATCGATTACCCAATGACCATCTTCACCGAAGAAAGTGGCACACCGGGTCGCGCCGTATTTGCAGGTCCAACCTGTGACAGCATCGACCGCTTTGGCGATACCGAATTACTCCCTGAGCTTTCAATTGGTGACGTAATCGTTATCCATGAGATAGGGGCTTACAGTATTGCTACCGCATGTAACTTTAACGGTGTTGCGCCGCCCGTGATTATTGATCTAGAAGACGATAACAATGTGGTTCGCCTATTCGCTTAAGCGCTGAGGAAATCGTTTCCTCCTCTCACTTAGCAAAACAAAAAAGCCCGCTTTCGCGGGCTTTTTCTATTTAAGGCTTAACCGGCAAGGTAATGGTGAACTTAGCCCCCTGCTTCGTATTTTTTGCCTCGATGTTGCCATTGAGATGATCCTCAATGATGATCTTCGAGATATACAAACCTATGCCTGCCACTGCAATCGATAGCTGGCATGAGCAGTGGCCTGATCAATGGCGGCAACTTGCCTATCAAGCCCAACTGGCGATCATTTAAGCTTAAGTAGGGCAAAAAAATACCCGCGCCAATCAGCGCGGGTAAAAGAACCAACTCTTAGGAAAAAGACTGCTCAATCGCCTACTACTTTCACGACCTTCGCGGGAACTATTCAGTTGGTTGACCCTTAGGAGGAATCTTTACTTTACGGATGAGGCGCTCGTCTGAACAATCAGAAACATTAATGTAGGAAATTTCTTATCCCGAAAGCCGGGCAAAAAAATACCCGCAACCGAAGTTGCGGGTTAAATGTCCAACTATACCTATAAAAAACAACTAGTTAGCACTAGAGGGGCTAACTAGCGAGGTAATAGTGTTGCCCTTAGGAGGAAAACCTACTTTATTAGGTAATCCTAATACTTGCAAGAATTTTCTTACGAAATGTCATACCAATGTCACATACAAAAAAGCCGAGCGTTTGCTCGGCTTTTCTTTTATTGATCTTTTTTTTAAAAGATCAGATTCATCATGGTGAGCATCACTACCAAGAATAAGATAGTCATGATGCCACCCGCCTTCATGAAGTCTGGTACACGATAGCCCGCAGGACCCATGATCAAGGCATTCACTTGGTGCGTCGGGATCAGGAACGAGTTCGACGTCGCAATTGCAACGGTCAATGCATACACCGCAGGGTCAGCACCCACTTGAAGGGCGATATTGACTGCAAGCGGTACCAACAACACGGTTGCACCCACATTCGACATCACCAAAGTAAAGAAGGTCGCCAATACAGCAATCGCTGCTTGAATGATCCAAGGGGCTGCGCCACCTGTGGCTGCCACCACCTCTTCAGCAATCCATTTTGCTGTGCCGGTAGTTTCAACCGCCAAACCCAGCGGAATCAAGGAGGCTAACAAGAAAACGGTCTTCCAGCTGACCGCTTGATACGCCTCTTCAATCTTCAGAACGCCTGAAAGCACCATACCGATAGCACCGGTCAACAGTGCAATCGACAAACGGATATCGGTGAACAACACCATGCAGAGCGCGACCGCGAAGAACAAACCTGCCCAACGCACTTTGTTAGGACGCAGTCTCTCTGCACGTGGATATTCTGTGGTCACAACGACGAAGTTCTTATCGTCTTCGATTCGCTCTAAACCAATCCAAGGGGTATGCACCACCAAAGTGTCACCCGCTTGGAAAGCCATATCACGGATATGATCACCCTCTCGCAGAGTCTCTCCATTACGATGCAAACCCACCAACGCCAAGCCGTAGGTTTTACGCATCCAGATATCACGTGCACTCTTACCAATAAGGTTAGAACCTGGCGGAATAACCACTTCTGCGATACCTGCTTTATTCGCTGCTAACGCATCGGCAAAGGTGCGCAATGAGTCACGCTTTTGTAGGTCGTATTTAGCAACGAATGCATCGAGATCACGGGGATCGGCAACGATGCCGAGCACCATTCCAGCAGAGATACCGGTATCACGCGCCAAGGTGCCTGGTCCAATGTTTGATTCACCACCAGAGTACTTATTGGCAATGACACGAATACGCTCAACACCCTCGATCTCATCAAGCTGCTTACCAATTAATGCACTGTTATCGGTAACCACAACCTCAGCAATACCGTAAGCCAAGCCATATACTTCTTGAAAGTAAGCCATTGGATCTGAGCCTTTAGTGCTCGACTCGCTCTTGGTGGTCGGTAAAACAAAACGACCCGCCAAGACGAAATAGATAATGCCGGTCGCAACCAACGCAATACCCACAGGAGTTACTGAGAACAAGCTCCAAGTTTCCATCTGTTGCTCAACTGGCAACGCTTGGTTAGAGGTCAAGATCAAATCGTTCAACAAGATCAATGGACTTGAACCCACCATTGTCACGGTACCGCCCAAGATCGCACAGAAGCCCATTGGCATCAGCAAGCGAGACATCGGTAAACCTGAACGCGCTGAGATACGTGAAACCACAGGCAAGAACAAGGCGGCTGCACCTACGTTCTGCATGAACGATGAAATAAAGCCAACCGTCGCTGAAATGATCGGAATGATGCGCGCTTCTGTTGTGCCGCCCACCTTAAGAATGAAGGCTGCCACTTTAGTCATGATGCCGGTCTTATCCAAACCTGCACCAATGATCATGACTGCAATGATCGACATCACCGCATTTGACGAGAAACCGTTAAACAATTTTTGGTTATCAACCAAACCACCACTGAGCCCCATAAAAGGTGCCACTAAGGTCGTTAAACCTAAGATAACCATGACGGTTGCAGCTGCCACATCGACATCAACAACTTCAAATGCAAACAAATAAATCGTGAGTAAAAGAATGCCGGTTACCCATGCAATTTCAACCGTGGGAACCACTTTCGACAAAACAATCGCCATCGCTAAAAAGACGATACCTGCAATGCCTTTCTTCATATCAAATGCAGCCATGAACTACTCTCCGGCGGGTTTTCCGCCACTGCCTAAGTTTTACAACATTATTATTCTTATAGGATTTTGAGCGGCGCATTCTACGCGTGAATGCCTTTTGATTAAAGTTGCGTCAAAATATCGCCTAAAGCAGCAGAAGTAACGCTATGGATCATTCAATTCTCAACGGCATCATCGTCCTTTTGACCCTATCGGTCGTCTCCGTGGCGATGGTCAGGCGACTCAACCTACCGCCAATCCTCGGCTATCTTGCCGTGGGAGCGCTTTTTGGCGAGCACGCGATTGGCTGGATTCCTTCCCATCACGACATTGAATTCCTCGCCGAGCTCGGCGTTGTTTTCTTGCTGTTCATGATTGGCCTTGAGGTCTCGATCGGCCATTTGATGTCAATGCGCCGGCTATTGCTCGGCCTCGGCAGCATGCAAGTGCTGCTTTCAACCCTCTCGACCATTGTGCTGGCCATGTGGATTGGCATGAGCTGGCAGGCAGCCTTTGCTGTGGGTGGCGCTTTAGCACTTTCCTCGACAGCTATTGCCGTAAAGCAACTACAGGAACAACTTGAGATTCACTCGCGCCACGGACGCAATGCACTGGGCATCCTACTTTTTCAAGACCTGTCCGTAGTCCCTTTCCTGGTAGCCATCCCCATTCTGGCGAGCGGCAGCGATCAAATGGGTGCCGCTTTAGGTATCGCTTTCATTAAAGCGGTGATCGCTTTCGGCATCATGTTTGCCATTGGCCACTGGTTATTACGCCCCCTACTCAATTGGATTGCGGGTTATTACTCAGCTGAGCTTTTCACCCTAGCGATTCTTTTGCTCGCATTGACCGCAGCATGGTCTACCCAACAAATGGGGCTATCGCTTGCGTTAGGTGCTTTCCTGGCGGGTGTAATGCTAGCGGAAAGTGAATATCGCCATCACATCGAGATCGAGATTCGTCCTTTTCGAGATGTTCTGCTCGGCTTATTTTTCATATCCGTTGGCGCACAGCTCAACGTCCCAGAGGCCTTAAGTCATTGGCAATGGGTCGTATTGCTGACCTTAGGCGTGGTGCTTGGCAAAGGCGGCCTGATTGTCTTTTTGACCTGGTTCTTACAACGCGACTGGGGTGTCGCACTGCGCACCGGTATCGTCTTAGGACAAGGTGGCGAGTTTGGTTTTGCTCTTCTCACCTTAGCCTTAGCGAACAACATCGTCAGCAGTGATCAGATACAACCGATTCTTGCCGCACTGGTCTTCAGCATGTCTTTAGCTCCTTTACTGATCCGTCATAACGGCACCATCGCTAAATGGGTCGTACCCGACTATGAATCGCAACGTGAAGAAAAAGCCATGGCGATCGCGGAACATGCTGACAACTTAGAAGATCACGTCATCATCGCCGGCTTTGGTCGTGTTGGTCAGAACTTGGCGCAATTTCTAAAGCACGAAGAGCAAGCCTATCTCGCACTGGATGTTGACCCACGACTGATCAAAGATGCCTTTGATGCTGGCGAGCCTGTTCGCTATGGCGACAGCACACACCCGCAAACTCTCGAGATGGCTGGCATCCATCGTGCCGCCGCCTTAGTGATAACGGTACATGAAGGTTATGTCATTGAACGGGTATTGGAAGTCGCGCGCAGCCTTAATCAGAAGCTGCCGATCATCGTGCGTGTACGTAACGAGCAACAAATGGAAAAGCTGCTACAAATGGGCGCCTCTACCGTGATTCCTGAATCGCTTGAATCCAGCTTGCTTGTCGCAACACGCACCCTAGAGCACTTAAACATCGATCGCGATGAGATTGATCTGCTGATCAGCTCAACTCGCTCAAAACGTTATGCCGACTTGCGTGGCAT
>VMDJ01000100.1 GCA_008080925.1 Gammaproteobacteria bacterium | reverse complement strand
CTGTAATGGTTGTCAGATGCTATCGAACCTAAAGTCATTAATTCCAGGCACTGACCATTGGCCGCACTTTGTACGTAACCGCTCTGAGCAGTTCGAGGCGCGTTTAGTCATGGTTGAGGTGCAAGAAAGCTCATCAGTGTTGCTCGATGGTATGGCTGGTTCGCGTATGCCTATCGCTGTGGCACACGGTGAGGGACGTGCTGAGTTTGCTTCAGCTGATGCGATCAGTGCAGCGTCATCTGAGGTCGCAATTCGTTACATTGAGAACAATGGCGAGATTGCTTCTCGTTATCCAGCAAACCCAAATGGCTCACCAGAGGGTATTGCCGGTCTGAGTAATGCTGATGGTCGCGTGACGATTATGATGCCGCACCCAGAGCGCGTGATTCGTACAGTGACTAACTCATGGCATCCAGATGATTGGCAAGAGTCGGCGCCATGGATGCGTTTATTCCGAAATGCACGTCGTTGGGTCAACTGATGTCTGATGATCTGATTGCACTGCAAGAGAAGGTGGCTCATCAAGAAGCCTCCATCGATGAGCTAACACGTCAGGTCTTGCTTCAAGAGCGCAAGATCGCTGAATTAATACAGCACGTGAAGAAACTGCAAGAGCAACTGCAGTCTTTGGCGGAAAATAATGCCGGTGTCGAGATCATTGATACGCCACCTCCGCATTATTAAGGCTTCGTAACGGGAATCTTTGTCCGATAATGATGTCCTAAGAGTCGAGGGGGCATTATGATCATCAAAACACGCAAAACCTCAGATGTGCGTTCATCTGAGATCACGCCAGAGCATTTTTTTCAGCAACGTCGTTCCATTATCAAGGCAGCGATGGCTAGCATTGCAGCATGGCAACTTCCTGCACATGCGTTGGTTGAGCCTCAAGGTAATCTTCCTGCGATACCCAATTTAAAAGATTCCGGCATTGGTGGTGGCTTATCGCCCACTGAGTACAAGCATGTCACCAGCTATAACAACTTTTATGAGTTTGGCACAGGAAAGGATGATCCAAAGAAGAACTCAGGTGCTTTTAAATCACGACCTTGGACGATCAGTGTTGAAGGCGAATGTGATGCGCCGGGTGAGATCGGGATTGAAGATATCTTTAAGCTGATTGATCAGGAAGAGCGTGTCTATCGTTTTCGTTGTGTTGAGGCATGGGCAATGGTTGTGCCTTGGGCTGGCTTTTCATTAGCCACCTTGCTGAAGCGTTTTAAGCCGAACTCAAAAGCCAAGTATGTGGTTTTTGAAACGCTTGTTGATAAAGAGATGATGCCCGGTACGCGCCGTAAAATTCTTGATTGGCCCTACCAAGAAGGATTGCGTATCGATGAGGCAATGCATCCTTTGAGCATGTTGGTAACCGGTGTGTATGGCAAGGAACTACCCGCGCAAAATGGTGCACCACTGCGCTTGATGGTGCCTTGGAAGTATGGCTTTAAGAGCATTAAATCGATTGTCAAAATTAAGTTTGTTGAAAAGCAGCCAGCAACAACATGGGAAACTATGGCAGCGGATGAATACGGTTTTTATGCCAATGTTAACCCGATGGTCGATCATCCGCGTTGGACACAGGCCTTCCATCGCAATATTGGTGAGGGCTTGTTTGCTTCCCGTGATGAAACACTGATGTTTAACGGTTATTCAGATGAAGTGGCTGATTTATATCGCGGCATGGATCTAACTAAGTTCTATTAATGCCTTGGTGGATCAGAAAAACGATTGCATGGGTGCTGCTCGGCTCACCTGCACTTTATGCGACTTATTTAATTGCGACCAATGATCTTGGCGCTAACCCACTCGAAACGCTGACAGATCACACCGGTCAATGGACGCTGCGATTTTTGTTGCTTGGATTGCTGATAACGCCGCTGCGCCAACTAACCGGTTGGGTGAGCTTGATTCGCTACCGTCGCTTGATTGGCTTATTTGCGGCTTTTTACGCTACAACGCACATGGCGCTATGGCTATTTATTGATCAGCAGTTAGATTGGCGTTTGTTGCTCGAGGATGTGCTTGATAGGCCATACATCACACTGGGCTTTATGGGGTGGCTACTTTTATTACCTTTGGTTGCGACCTCAACAAAAGGCATGATTAAAAAGTTAGGTGCCTCATGGCGCAAGCTGCATCGTGCTGTGTACATCATTCCGGTACTGGGTGTTGTGCACTATACGATGTCGCTTAAGGCGGACTTTAGTCTGCCTATTCTTTATGCCGTGATCTTAGCTCTGTTGCTCAGCTTCCGCGTTTGGATGCGACAAGCTCGCTGAAGCAGCGTGCTTTGCGCCCATCTTGTACAAGATGGCATATCCGACTAAGCCAGCAACTAAAGATGCACTCAAAATACCAATCTTGGCTTGAGTGATCAGCGCGGCATTTCCAACATAGGCAAGTTCAGCGATAAAGATCGACATGGTAAAGCCAATGCCGCCCAACAAAGCTGTGCCAGCTAACTGCGCATGATTAGCGCCCGTCGGAAGAACAGATACACCTAGCTTGATCGCAATAAAGCTAAAGCCTGCTATGCCAATGAACTTACCAATGATCAAGCCTGAACTAACACCCAATGTAACGCTGTTGTTGAAAAGGGTGGTGAACTCAGAAAAGTTGATCGCAACACCAGCATTGAAGATCGCAAAGATTGGCAAAATAAAGAAAGCGACTGGCGTGTGCATGGTGGTTTCTAAGCGGCTGAGAGGGGTTTGAATGCCATTAAGACCATTCTTAAGAGTGCTCACCACAGCACACATCTCATTGTTGCCGAGTAACCCTTTGTCTGGCTTTATCGTTGAGTCAAAGTGAACCAGTGTGTCGCGCATGCGACGGCTAAAAGTGTGCGGATCAAAGCGTGATAGTGTTGGTACGCAAAACGCGGTGATAACGCCTGCTAATGTGGCATGTACACCTGATTTCAGAAGTGCGAGCCACAAGAACAAACCAACGAAAATATACATGCCGGGTCGACGGACACCCGCAAGGTTCATCATGATCATAAAGCCGGCAACAACAGCTCCGAGTATCAAGTAAGAGATCTTGAGTTCTTCGGTATAGAACAGCGCAATCACTAAGACAGCGCCTAAGTCATCCACAATCGCCAGTGCAACAAGGAAGGTGATCAAAGATTTAGGAACGCGTTTGGCCAATAGGGCGATGACACCGAGAGCGAATGCGATATCGGTTGCCATGGGTATGCCCCAACCTTTCACTGCGTCACCTTCAGGGTTCATGCTGTAAAAAATGAGTGCTGGAACAATCATGCCGCCAATCGCCGCAATGATTGGTAGAGAAGCTTGTTTGATATCCGCGAGTTCGCCAACTAACAGTTCACGCTTAAGTTCTAAGCCGACCACCAAGAAGAAGATGGTCATCAAACCGTCATTGACCCAGTGGTGTAACGATTTATTTAGCTCCCAATCACCAAAGTGAAAACCAAAGCTGATGTGTTGAAGGTGGAAGTAATCTTCAGCAATCCAGCTATTGGCAAGCAGTAGCGCAATTAACGCTGATGCCATCAAGATGAAGCCGGTCGTTGTTTCGCGTTGAACGAATTGTTCAAACGGAGTGAGTATCCGATCAAAGCGCTTTTCCCAAGGCGCGAGGATCACTCTGTCATGCTGTTTGATGAACGGTAATTTAATCGCCATGAACTCCCCCAAGTTACAAAGCTTTTACCGAGAATAACAAAAGAGTAGAAAGCGTCGTAGTGAAAACACCAATGATCAGAATGTGCTTTTTTACTTATAGCTCAAGCGCTAAAAAACGGTAGGGGATCTCTTCGCCGTTCTGTTGAACAGCTTGAAAGCCAAACTGGCGGTAGAGTTTATCTGCGTGAGGGTTGTCTTCACGTACCTCAAGCGTGACCTTGCAGCAGCCTTCTGCTTGGGCATAGTCGCTGATTGTCTTAAGCAGTTGTGTCGCAATGCCTTGTCGGCGATGTGATGGAATCACCGCGATATCATGAATATTCCACAGCGGCTTGGCACGAAAGGTCGAGTAACCCGCAAAACACGTAGCGAAACCAACGGGTGTTTTTAAGTCATAGGCAACAAAAGCAATAGCATGTGGCAGCGTAGCAAGGTCTGCAGCGGTTTGATGTAACACGTCATCTTTAAGTGGCTTGCCTTGACCTAAAGGATCTTCGCTATACGCGCGCAGCATGGACATGTAGTCCAAACGTTGTTGATGATCGTATAGGTCAATCTTGCGAACTTGTATCGACATATTCTGATTGTAACAGGCAATAAAAAAGCCCCGACAAGCGGGGCTTTGTTTAAGCAGTGATGCTTAGTTGGTGCGCTGGATATACACCGGCTGATCTGAGCCTTGGCCTTGCGCATTAGTATTGGTGCTGCCATTACCTTTGACATCACCCGCACCTCTGCCTTTACCAGAGAAGTTCATTGAGAAGTTAGCTTCACCTTCACCTGAGCCATTGCCTGCAACATCAGCCTTGCCGTCATTGCTGCCAGAGCCGCTGCCATTGCCTGAATCCATTGCAGCAAATGCAACAGAAGTGAAAAGTACAAAACCTAAAGCGATGATTTTTTTCATATGGATTTCCTTATAACTGTTATCTAGATAATGCATCGTGCGATACAAAGGGGCATACAGCATCAGGCCACCCTAATTCCATTAACGTATCTTAAACAGAATGGTAAATCTTTGTTATAAAAGGTTTTTTGTCGCAGATAAGTTGTTGAAAGGAAATAAAAAAACGCCCCGAAGGGCGCTGTTTTTAAGCGTCGATCTTCCTATATTTTATACGCTGAGGATTAACAGCATCGTCACCTAAGCGACGTTTCTTGTCTTCTTCGTAGTCGGCAAAGTTACCTTCAAACCAGACCACTTCTGAGTCACCCTCAAACGCCAAGATATGCGTTGCGATCCGATCAAGGAACCAACGGTCGTGCGAGATCACTACCGCACAACCCGGGAAGGCAAGGATGGCTTCTTCCAAAGCACGTAATGTTTCAACGTCAAGGTCGTTGGTTGGTTCGTCGAGTAACAGAACGTTACCGCCCGACTTAAGCATCTTGGCTAAGTGAACACGGTTACGTTCACCACCGGATAGATCACCGATCTTCTTCTGTTGATCTGAGCCTTTAAAGTTAAACCGTGAGCAATAAGCGCGCGACTGTACGGTGTAGTTGCCTACGGTGATGATATCTTGATCATCAGAGATCTCTTGCCACACAGTGTTTTTATCATTGAGTGCATCACGGCTTTGATCCACTGAAGCAACTTGTACGGTGTCACCAACACGTAACTCACCAGCATCCGGTGTTTCACCACCAGTTAGCATGCGGAATAGGGTGGTCTTACCGGCACCGTTAGGGCCGATGATGCCAACGATGCCACCTTTCGGTAGATTGAAGGACATGTCTTTATAAAGCAGCTTGTCACCAAACGACTTCTGTAAGCCTTTCGCTTCGATAACCAAATCACCCAAGCGTTCACCTGGCGGGATATAGATCTCGTTGGTCTCATTACGCTTCTGGAAGTCAGTGTTTTGAAGCTCATCAAAGCGCGCCAAACGTGCCTTACTCTTTGCTTGACGACCTTTGGGGTTAGAACGAACCCATTCCAATTCCTCTTTCATCGCTTTCATGCGACCAGCTTCAGCTTTCTCTTCTTGTTGCAGGCGCTTTTCTTTCTGCTCTAGCCAAGATGAGTAGTTGCCTTCATAAGGAATACCATGGCCACGGTCGAGTTCGAGAATCCAGCCAGCAACGTTATCGAGAAAGTAACGGTCGTGGGTAACGGCTACAACAGTACCTTGATAGTCATGCAGGAAGCGCTCAAGCCAGGCAACCGATTCAGCGTCCAAGTGGTTGGTTGGCTCGTCAAGTAGCAACATGTCCGGCTTTGATAACAACAAGCGACATAACGCAACGCGACGACGTTCACCGCCTGAGAGTTTGGTGACGTCCGCATCCCAAGGTGGAAGGCGTAACGCATCAGCAGCCACTTCTAGCTGTCGCTCCATATTGTGACCATCAGCGGCTTGGATTATGTTTTCCAGCTTAGCTTGTTTGGCAGCTAGTGCATCGAAGTCAGCATCAGGCTCAGCGTAAGCGGCATACACTTTTTCAAGTTCATCCATGGCTTCCTTGACTTCGCCAAGGGCTTCTTCAATGTTGCCGCGGACGTCTTTGTTTGGATCAAGCTGAGGCTCTTGCGGTAAGTAACCGACACGAATGCCTGCTTGTGGGCGTGCTTCACCTTCAATATCGGTGTCTACGCCAGCCATGATGCGTAGCAAAGATGATTTACCTGCACCATTCAAACCCAGTACGCCAATCTTTGCGCCAGGGAAGAAGGAGAGGGAGATGTCACGCAGGATCTGACGCTTCGGCGGCACGATCTTGCTAACGCGGTTCATGGTGTAAATGTATTGAGCCATGGTGTTCTCTAAAAACGGTTAAATAAAATTAGTTTTGGGTGTGCAAACTTGCAGCTTGCAGCGTGTTCTCAAGCAGTGTCGCAATGGTCATGGGGCCAACGCCACCTGGTACGGGTGTGATGAAGCTTGCGACTTCTTTCGCTGAGTCGTAATCGACATCGCCACAGAGTGAGCCATCGTCGAGGCGGTTAATGCCCACATCGATCACTACTGCGCCAGGTTTAATCCATTCGCCTTTTACAAATTTAGGTACGCCAACCGCTGCCACTACGATGTCAGCGTTACGAATCTTTTCTTCAAGGTCTTTGGTTTTGCTGTGACACACCATGGGTGTACAGCGAGCCATTAACAGCTCGAGAAACATGGGACGACCAACAATGTTTGATTGGCCAATGATGACCGCATCTTTGCCAGCGAGCTCCATACCAGTGCGTTCCAACATGGTCATCACGCCTGCAGGGGTGCAAGGGCGCAGTAGTGGCATACGCAGTGTTAAGCGACCAATATTATAAGGATGAAATCCATCCACATCTTTAGTCGGCAGGATGCGTTCGGTTACCGTGTCTTCATCGATCTGCTTTGGTAGAGGTAGTTGCACCAAGATGCCATCGACATCATCGCGGTTATTTAGTGTGTCGATCAGCTCAAGCAGTTCATCTTGCGTGGTGGTGTCGGGTAAGCGAACCAGCTCAGACATGAAACCGACTTTTTCGCAGGCAATCTGTTTATTGCGTACGTACACCTGAGATGCAGGATTTTCACCGACTAAGACAACCACTAAACCAGGTGCGCGCTGACCTTGAGCAAGGAGCTCATCAACCTTGGTTTTGATGTTTTCGCGGATGTCTTCTGCAATGGCTTTGCCGTCGAGGATCTGGGCGCTCATGTGCGTGTCCTAAGCTGATTTTAAGAGGGGTGCGATCATACCAAAGAGAGTGAGTTGCTTGGAGCTTGAGGCAAGTTCTTCAGGTTTTCACCCACTCGCAGAAAAAATCAGGCATATTCGTGGGGGAGTGTTGACCTCATTGTCCGAGGGGCTTAAACTTCGCGCCCTCTAGCCATATTGGCAGAGTCATCGGGGTATAGCGCAGTCTGGTAGCGCGCCTGCTTTGGGAGCAGGATGTCGGGGGTTCGAATCCCTCTACCCCGACCAGTTTTAAGCCTGGGCAGCAAGTTATGCGCCCGTAGCTCAGTTGGATAGAGCAACGGCCTTCTAAGCCGTGGGTCGCAGGTTCGAATCCTGCCGGGCGCGCCATATTTGGCAAACGGTTAATGGTGGGTGTAGCTCAGTTGGTAGAGCCCCGGATTGTGATTCCGGTCGTCGTGGGTTCGAGTCCCATCATCCACCCCAATATCCACGATGTAAGGGATGCCCTAGGGCGTCCCTTTTTCGTTTCAGCCCGTGCTCGGTGTAGAATTAGGGCAATTCTTACTCTTTTTGATTTTTTGAGGCAGTGAACCATGTTTGATAAGTCGATGAATATCGCCGGTTATGACGATGATGTAATGGCGGCAATTACCGCAGAAGAGCATCGTCAGGAAGAACACATCGAGCTAATCGCATCAGAAAACTACACCAGTCCTCGTGTTATGCAGGCTCAGGGATCTGCGCTTACTAATAAGTATGCGGAAGGTTACCCAGGTAAGCGTTACTACGGTGGTTGTGAGCATGTCGATGTGGTCGAGCAGTTGGCGATTGATCGCGCTAAAGCCTTGTTCAAAGCCGACTATGCAAACGTGCAGCCTCACGCGGGTTCTCAAGCGAACACTGCGGTCTATGCAGCATTGGTTCAGCCAGGTGATACAGTACTGGGTATGGCATTGGCGCACGGTGGTCACTTAACCCACGGTGCAAAGCCTAACTTCTCGGGCAAGATTTATAACGCCGTTCAATATGGTTTGAACCCTGAGACAGGTGAGATTGATTACGACGAAGTTGACCGTCTAGCGCGTGAACATAAACCAAAGATGATTGTTGCAGGCTTCTCTGCATACTCTCGTGTGGTTGATTGGCAGCGTTTCCGCGATATCGCGGATGAGGTTGGTGCTTACCTATTAGTTGATATGGCGCATATTGCAGGTTTGGTTGCCGCAGGTGTTTACCCAAGTCCTGTTGGTATCGCTGACGTGACCACCACCACCACGCACAAAACCTTGCGTGGCCCTCGTTCAGGTTTGATCTTGGCGAAAGCGAATCCAGAGATCGAAAAGAAACTGAACTCTGCGGTATTCCCAGGTAATCAGGGTGGTCCTTTGATGCACGTGATCGCTGCAAAAGCGGTTGCTTTTAAAGAAGCGATGGAGCCTGAGTTTGTTGAGTATCAAAAGCAGGTGATCAAGAACGCACAAGCGATGGCTAAGGTGTTTATGGATCGCGGTTACGATGTTGTGTCTAAAGGTACTGATGATCACTTGTTCTTGGTGAGCTTCATTGAAGCGGGCTTAACCGGTAAAGATGTTGATGCTTGGTTAGGTTCAGCAAATATCACTGTAAACATGAATGCAGTACCGAATGATCCGCAATCACCGTTTATTACCTCAGGTATTCGTGTTGGCACACCAGCAGTTACTACGCGTGGCTTTGGCGAAAAAGAGTGTGTCGAGCTTGCGGGTTGGATGTGTGATGTTATCGACGCTAAAGGCGATCAAGCAGCAGTTGATGCAGCGAAAGCTAAGGTGCTTGATGTGTGCGCTAAGTTCCCTGTGTACAAGGGTTAATCGGGATAACTAATGCGTTGTCCGTTCTGCGGCGCTCAAGATACAAAAGTCGTGGATTCACGACTGCATGGTGATGGCGATCAAGTTCGCCGTCGCCGTGAGTGCACGGTTTGTCATGAACGATTCACAACCTACGAAGGCGCGGAGCTTAACTTGCCGCGGGTGATTAAAAGTGACGGTCGCCGC
>VMDJ01000085.1 GCA_008080925.1 Gammaproteobacteria bacterium | reverse complement strand
CGCAAGTGTTGCCCGATAAATTAATCAAACGAATTTTTGCTGCCTTTTTGTTCGTCCTCGCGAGCAAGATGGCCTATGACATGGTGTTTATCTTATGACTAACGCGAATCTCTACCTAACTTTTGCGCAACAGAGCTTCAGCCACGCTGATGATCGTATCTTTTTGCAAACGCCGGGTCGTGAGCCTTTGTTATATAGCCAGCTCGATGGTTTAACTGCGCAGTTGCAACATCGCTTAATTGGGTTGGGTGTGAAAAAAGGTGACCGAGTTATGGTGCAGGTAGCTAAGTCCTACGAAGCGCTGATCTTATACCTTGCCTGTTTGCGTGCGGGTGCGATTTATATCCCGCTTAATACGGCTTACACGGCTGCTGAAGTCGATTACTTTATGGCAGATGCCACTCCACAGGTGGTTGTCTGCGATCCAAGAGGCTTTGAAGCTCTAAAGCCGGTGGCTGATAAGTTGAAAGTACCTCATTTGCTCACATTGAGTGAAAAAGGTGAGGGTAGTTTGCAAGATCATGTGGCAGAGTTGCCAGCGGAAGCCGATGTTGTTGCGGTAACGACTGATGACTTAGCGGCTATTTTGTACACATCCGGTACGACTGGACGCTCAAAAGGTGCCATGTTGAGTCATGAGAATTTACGCTCAAATGCGCAAGTCCTTCACGATTATTGGCAATGGCAAGATGGTGAAGATGTGTTGTTACATGCCTTGCCGATTTTCCATGTGCATGGATTATTTGTTGCTCTGCACTGCGCCTTATTGGGTACCTCGACTGTTCACTTCCTGCCAAAGTATGAAGTGAATGAAATCATGCGTTTGATCCCAGAGAGTACAGTCATGATGGGTGTACCGACTTTTTATACACGCTTGTTAGATGAAGAAAATTTTGATCAGTCACTCGTGAGTAACATGCGCCTATTTATTTCGGGTTCTGCTCCGATGCTGGCGGAAACCCATTATCAATTCACCGAGCGTACGGGATTATCCATTTTGGAGCGTTACGGGATGACAGAAGCTGGAATGATTACCTCTAACCCATATGACGGTGATCGTGTGCCCGGAACGGTTGGTTTTGCGCTCCCTGGTGTGCAGGTTCGTGTGGCAGATGATGAGGGTAATGCTCTCTCTGCTGGCGAGACTGGGGTGCTCGAAGTGATTGGGCCTAATGTGTTTAAAGGTTATTGGCAGATGCCAGAGAAAACAGCCGCTGAGTTCCGCAAGGATGGTTGGTTTATCACAGGCGATCTTTCAACGATGGATAAAGAAGGACGCGTTAGCATTGTTGGTCGTGCCAAAGACTTGATTATCTCGGGTGGTTACAACATTTATCCAAAAGAGATTGAAGGCGAAATTGATCTTATCCCGGGCGTAAAAGAGTCGGCTGTGATTGGTGTGCCACATAAAGACTTTGGTGAAGGTGTAACAGCAGTTGTTGTTGCTGATGGTTCAGCGGATATCAGTGAGTCAGTTATTGTTTCTGCGCTTGACGGTAAGCTTGCCCGTTTCAAGCAGCCCAAGCGTGTGTATATCGTTGATGAGCTGCCGCGTAATACGATGGGTAAGGTGCAGAAAGCACAACTTCGCGATCAATATCAGGATAGCTACGCTTCATGACGGCTAATGAGTTAACAAAAAAGATTCATAAGGGCATTCCGCTGACACAGGCAATGGCCTTTGATATTACTCAGCTAACGGAGACATCGATTACCGTCAAAACCGGTGGTGAGGAAAATATTAATGTTCATGGAACGGCGTTTGCGGGTTCTCTATATACAACCTGCGTCTTAGCTGCTTGGGGGTTGGTTAATTCTCGCCTGCCTGACGAAGCAAGTTTGGTGTTGGCTTCGGGACACATTGATTACTTATCTCCTGTGGTGGGTGATATTTCTGCGCGAGGCGAAATCCCAAAGCAAGATTTCGAGCAGTTTTTGACTGCGGTTAATGATCAGGGGCGGTCACGCCTTGATGTTGAGATTCAGGTGGAGCATGAAGGCGTGCTCGCCGCAAAATTTACAGGGCAGGTACATGCCCGTATCAAACAATGAGGATGGAAAAATGGAAGTAGGTGCGATTCGACTGACTGAGCATGGTGGACCTGATGTATTGCAGTGGCAAAGCGTGGATCTGCCAGCACCAGCGGCAAATGAAGTTCAGGTTCGTCATCATGCGGTAGGTTTAAACTACATTGATGTGTATCACCGCTCTGGCATCTATCCAACGCCTGAGACCCCTTGCGGTATCGGTATGGAAGCAGCGGGCATCGTCGAAGCGGTCGGTAGTGATGTGAAAGATATGAAGGTTGGTGATCGTGTTGCTTATGCATCACAACCGCTAGGCGCGTATTCAGAGGCGCGAAATATTGCTTCTGATCGTGTCGTGCTTCTTCCTGATGAAATTAGTTATGACCAAGGTGCAGCTATGATGCTGCAAGGTATGACGGTTGAGTATCTTTTGCAGCGTACCTATCAGCTTAAGTCTGGAGATACGGTGTTATTCCAAGCGGCTGCAGGTGGAGTCGGGTTGCTTTTTTGTCAGTGGGCAAAATCAATCGGTGCGCGTGTAATTGGTACTGTGGGTAGCGAAGAGAAAGGTGAGATCGCCAAAGCTGCTGGTTGCAGTGATGTGATCTATTACCGTCATGAAGATGTGCCAGCACGTGTGAAAGAGCTAACCGATGGCAAGGGTGTGCCAGTTGTGTTTGACGGTATTGGTAAAGACACCTGGGAGATGTCACTAGCCAGTTTAGCGCCGCGAGGTTTGATGGTGACCTTTGGTAATGCCTCGGGTAAGGTGCCGCCGTTTGATATTAATCGTCTCAGTGCGATGGGTTCCTTGTATGTGACACGTCCAACATTAATGACCTATACCGCTGATTCAGGTGAGATGCGTAAATCGGCGAATGATCTGTTTAAGAAAGTGATGAATGGAGATGTGGATATCAAAATCAATCAGCAGTATCTATTAAGAGAGGCTGCCGAAGCGCATCGTGCCTTGGAAGCACGTGAAACAACCGGTTCAACGATCTTTAACGTTTAAACTGTTTTACCAATCGAGCAATCAGTATCACGGTGGCGATCAGCGCCACCGCGATTAAGCCATGCTTAACAGTATCGGCATCTCCGCTTGCAAGCGATTTCCCCGCAAAGCCCAGCCAGCTATAGGCAAATGCGCCCGGCGCCATAAAGATAAAGCTCGCTATGACGTAGGGTAGCGCTCGGATGTTGCTTAGGCCCAAGGCATAGTTCAATAAATTGAAAGGGAACAAGGGAACCAAGCGAGTCAAAGCAACAAATCGCCATCCCTCGTCAGAAACGCCTTTGATGAGCCTCTGAGTGAATTGATTGGCTTTCTTTTCAACCCACTCGTGTGCCAGATAACGTGCAATCAAAAAGCTGAATGTGGCGCCTAGTGTCGCACCACTAAGACTATATAAGGTGCCGAAGTAGGGGCCAAATAAGGCACCACCAAGCAAGGTCATCGCAAGACCGGGCAAAAACAACACGGTGCCAATGGCATAGGCGAGTATGAAGATTAGTGGTGCATAGATGCCGGCTTGTTCAATGGATTGGCGAATTGACTCGAAATTGACATGCTCTTGATTAGTGGCAGCCAGTACAATCAAAAGCAGTAAAACAGCGATAAAAATGATGCGTTGATTCATATGCAACAGGCTTTGAAGAATTACTTAGTGGTTACTGGCGGCTATTGGGCGTTTACCTTAACAGACGGCGCAATCCGTATGTTGGTTGTGCTGTATTTCCATACCTTGGGTTATTCGCCTTTCGAAGTGGCGATGCTGTTTTTGTTTTACGAATTCTTTGGCATCGTGACGAATTTAGTCGGCGGCTGGTTAGGTGCGCGTTTTGGTCTAAATCGGACTATGCATCTGGGTATGCTGTTACAAGTGGGGGCTTTGTTAATGCTCACTGTCCCCGATGCGTGGCTTAGCGTTCTGTATGTCATGCTGGCTCAAGCGTTATCGGGTATCGCCAAAGATCTGAATAAGATGTCGGCTAAAGCTAGTGTTAAGCAGTTCTCGACTGAGGACAATCAACAGGGCTTGTTTAAATGGGTCGCTATTCTGACCGGCTCTAAGAATACGCTTAAAGGGGTTGGCTTCTTCTTAGGTGCTGGGTTACTCGAATGGCTAGGCTTTAGAGACGCTTTGTATACGCTCGCGGGTAGCTTGGCGATAGTGATGTTGGTCACTGTGCTGCTCTTGCCTAGCGAGGTCGGAAAGATGGTGGCAAAGCCGAAGTTCACTCAGGTTTTTTCGCAAATCCCTTCGATTAACTGGCTTGCTAGTGCGCGATTCTTTTTGTTTGGTGCAAGGGATGTCTGGTTTGTGGTTGGCTTGCCAGTGTATTTGTATGAAGTGCTTAAGTGGCCATTTAGCCAAGTAGGTGCCTTCTTGGCCTTATGGGTTATTGCGTATGGGTTTGTACAAGCCTCGGCACCCAAGCTGCTTAAAAATCGTTTTGCTGGTGCTGAATCAGGTGGCCTTGCAACTCTATGGGCGTTCTTGCTGACGGTGATTACGGCGCTATTGCCAGTGGCGTTAGCTTCAACTGAATCGCCGATGTGGGTACTGATCATTGGTCTGGCGATCTTTGGTGTTTTGTTTGCGGTGAACTCTGCGATTCATTCGTATTTGATCTTGGCATATTCAGATGCGGATAAGGTCGCGATGACTGTTGGTTTTTATTACATGGCCAATGCAGGTGGTCGATTAGCCGGAACGGTCTTATCCGGCGCCATGTATCAACTGTATGGTCTTGAAGGCTGTTTATGGGCAGCGGTAGCTTTTCTTCTTATGGCAACCGTGTTGTCGATGAAACTGCCACGTCAATCTACGTCAGTCATGTAAGGTGCTTAAACAGTGATTGGTTTTTGAGGCGGTTCTATTTTTGGCAGCTAGCGCAACGACCTAAAAGTTCGATCACTGGGCGCTGTAAGTTGAAGCCTTGGTTCTTTTCGACAGCATTCAAGCTTTTATCCAACTCGTGATTACACACCTCGTTGACCTCGCCACAGTCAGTACAAATTAAAAACTGCCCTGCATGAGGATGTTCAGGATGATTGCAGCCAACAAAGGCATGCAGGCTCTCAAGCTTGTGAATCAATCCTTGTTCTTGAAGAAACTCTAATGCGCGATATACGGTCGGTGGCGCCGGTGTTTTGTCTTCTTGGCGCATGCCTTCAAGTAACTCATAAGCGGTCAGTGGCTTTTTAGAGCGCATAATCAAAGACAATACTTGCTCGCGCTGTGGTGTTAAGCGGGCACCTTGAGAGGTGCATAAGGTTTTGACTTGCTTAAGGTGTTGAGTGAGTTCTTTTTGATTCATGCATTACCTCCACGTAAGTGGTGCCATAGGCTGGATAAAACATACGCTAAGCCGGTGACGAGAACGATCACAGGACCAGTTGGTAGGTCGGTAGGGTAGCTAACCGCAAGCCCAATGAAGCTCATTAGCATGCCAATGAGTGTGGCGAGCCACATCATACGATGCAGTGAATTCACATAATGACCTGCCATTGCAGCGGGCAGTGTGATCAGCGCAAGCACCAGGATTAAGCCAACCACTTGAATCAGTAATACAACGGTTAGCGCAACCATCACTAAAAGTAGCAAATAGAAAAAGCTCGCAGGTATACCGCGAAGTCGTGCGTGCTCTTCATCAAACACCACCGCAAGTAATTGGCGGTGATAAGCCCAAACAATCGCTAAAAGCACGACATCAAGACCGGCCATAAACCAGAGGCTAGAGTGAGGTACCAGAAGGATATTGCCAAACAGATAGCTTGTGAGATCAGATTGGTACCCTGGCGTTTTGGCGATAAAGATCACACCAATCGCCATGCCAATCGCCCAAAGCGCGCCGATGAGTGTGTCTTCTTGCTGTTTCCAGTAAAGACGGATGCCGCCAATTAACAGTGCGGCAATAATTGCGGCAATCAAGGCACCAATCAGTGGATCGGCTCCCATGTATAACGCGATGCCCATGCCGCCGAGTACAGAGTGCGCGATGCTGCCTGCGATAAAGGCAATACGCTTAACCACAACATAGCTGCCCATGACGCCGCAGCCAATACTGGTCAGCAGTCCAGCAATCAGGGCGCCTTGTAGAAAGCCGTAACGGGTAAGTGCGTCGATAAAGTCCATCATGATTAATGCTTATGCGCGACCATGCGCACATCCTCACCGTATAAGTTATGAATGACATCGCCATCAATGGCATCGGTGTGGTGACACACGAGTGTTTGGTTAACACAAGCCACACGGTTCACATAGCTGGAGATGAAAGCGACATCATGAGATACCACTAAAATGGTCATGCGATCGTTTAGTGACTTGAGTAAATCAAAAATGTCGCTCTCTAAGCGTTGATCAATATTTGCAGTGGGCTCATCTAGCAGTAAAACCTCAGGCTCAGAAGCAAGCGCTCTGGCTAATAAAACACGCTGCAGTTGTCCGCCCGATAAGCTACCGAGCTGACGATCAATGAGATTGTCTGCTTCGACCTCTTCGAGTGCTTGTTTGACAATCGCTTTATCGCTAGCCGAGTAGCGACCGGGTAACCAGCGCTGCCAGCCTGATTTATTGTGATTAAGTCGACCGAGCAGCACCGCTTGCTCTACTGAGATAGGGAAGTCACGGGAGAAATTAGGGTACTGCGGCACATAACCTAATCGGTGGCGTGAATCTTCGGGTGCTTTATCAAATACCTCGATGCGACCTTTAGCCGGCTCAAGTAAGCCTAAGATGAGTTTCAGTAAGGTGCTTTTTCCGCCTGCATTGGGACCTACGATGCCTAAGAATTCACCGGCATTGACCTGCATGGAGATATCTTCGAGCACCTTCAGCTTGCCGTAGCGATAGCTCAGATTGTTAATGTTGATTTGGGGTTTACTCATGGCTAAAGGCCTTCTTAAGTGCGGTTGCCGCATCAAGTAAATTCATTGGATAGGTTTCGCTTAAAGGATCAATCGTCACGACATGTCCTTGGATCTCATCCGCGACACGTTGTGCCAAACGACGGTCAAATTGAGGTTGCACAAATAAGACGCGATGCGTGTTTTGACGTGATGCTTCGAGAACATGTTCAAGCGCATGTGGCCCAAAGTCTTTACCACCGCGTTCTAATGACACTTGCTTGAGCTGATAACGCTTAGCGAAGTAGCTCCAGGCTGGGTGATACACATAAAAAGTGTTATCTGCATAAGGAGCCAAGAGGTCTCTGATTTGGCTGTCAACGTTTAGTAGCTGTTGTTGATAACTCAGATGGTTTTTTACGATCACTTGTTCGCGATCTGGCGTTAAATTGATCAGTGCTTGAGCAAGTTTATTCAGTTGATTGCTAATGAGAACTGGATCGGTCCATAGATGAGGATCAGTCTCTTCTTCATGACCTGCGTGGCCCTCATGGTGATGGTGTTCGAGTAGCTCTACACCGTCACGTAGGTCAACGATCAGGATGCCTGGATTAACAGCCCTGATGCGATTCATCCAAGCAGCTTCGTAGGGCAGGCCTGAGCGAACAAAGATATCGGCATTGCTAAGGGCCACCAGCTGGCGAGGAGTGGGGCTATAGGTGGCCGGGCTGTAACCGGCAGTGACTAAGCTTTCTACCTGATTATCAGTATCTAGTGCCTTTAGTACCGGCACTAGGGGTGGGACGCTCACAAATATGTTGGCGGCCTGCGTGAAAGGAGTCGCAGTAAGGAAAATAAGGAGACTGAGAAGTCGAGTCATAAGATAACGGTGGAATGTATTTTAATTGTTACATTATAACATTCTAGGTTTTTAGCAGGCGTAAAAAAAGCGCCAGCGGCGCTTTCTTGGTTATTTGCTAAACGAGGGACCGTCTTTTTCCCAGTTAGCTACTTTGGCCATCACCATGTCATCCAAAGACTGTTTGTAATCAGCCACTTGTTTGGCGATGGCGCTGTCAGCTGTGCCAAGGATTTGCGCGGCAAGGATGCCTGCATTCTTAGCGCCATTAATGGCAACGGTTGCGACAGGAACACCTGGTGGCATCTGCACGATTGAGAGCAATGAATCCTCACCGCTCAATGCTGATGATTTAACCGGAACACCGATAACCGGTAATGAGGTGATCGCTGCAACCATACCGGGTAGGTGGGCTGCGCCACCGGCGCCTGCGATGATGACTTTTAAGCCACGCTCAATGGCAGTTTGTGAGTATTCATAAAGACGCTGCGGTGTGCGGTGTGCAGAAACGATGGTCATTTCATAAGCGATTCCAAATTCGCTTAATTGGTCTGCGGCAGCTTGCATGACCGGAAGGTCTGAGTCGCTGCCCATGATGATGCCAACTTTGATGTCACTCATCGTTTTTCTCCGCGCCAATCGTAATTAAAGTTTTAACCAATGCGGCTTTTTCTGCCGCTTGCTTGATGTCTTTATCGAGAATAGTGATGTGGCCCATTTTACGGTATGGGCTTGTTTTATTCTTGCCGTATAGGTGCAAATTGACACCTGAAATACTCAGTGTCTCATCTAAGCCGCGTAATTCAGGTTTGCCTGTCTCTCCTGGCGCGCCTAGTAGATTAACCATCGCTGCAGGGCACAAGGTTTCTGTACTACCAAGCGGTAAACCGAGAATGGCGCGTAAATGTTGTTCAAACTGGTCGGTGATATTGGCTTCTATCGTGTGATGGCCTGAATTATGGGTGCGTGGTGCGATTTCGTTCACGAGCACTTGGCCATCTTCGGTGACAAACATTTCGACGCCAAAAATACCCACGCCATTGAGTGCTTCTACGGTTTTCTCTGCAATACGTTGAGCCTCTTGTGCAACGGTCTCTAGAATCAACGCTGGGGCCAACAAGATGTCCAGCATGTTTTCATCGTTGAACACCATTTCAACCGGAGGATAGGTTTTCACTTCGCCTTTGGTGCTGCGTGCAACCAAGATGGCAATTTCTTTGTCGGCTTTAACAAATCGTTCAATGAGTGAAGGAACGGGCAGGTGTTTATCAAAGCTATCTGCAGTTTTCATGATCGCAACACCGCGACCGTCGTAACCACCGCGACGGGCTTTTTGCACCAAGGGGTAGCCGAATTGCTCAAAGAGTTCAGCAGAGGGTTCGTTAGCCTCAATGAACTCTGAGGTCGGAATGTCGTTAGCCGCTAAAAATTGCTTTTGAACGAGTTTGTCTTGAATGGTTTTCAGAACGGCAGAAGAGGGATAAACGGCTTTGCCTTCAGCCTCTAAGCTCGCCAATGTGTCTGCGTCGATATCTTCAAGCTCAAAGGTAAGCACGTCGACTTCATTGGATAACTGCCGAATGGCATCCGCGTCGTAGTAGCCGGCAACCAGTTGTTTGGCTGCAAGTTGGCAGGCGGGACAATGATCATCAGGGTCGAGTACTGTGCAGGTAGCCCCCAGGCGTTTTGCCGCCTTGATCGTCATACGACCGAGTTGTCCGCCACCGATCAATCCGATCTTGGCGAGAGGGTATGAATGGCTACTGCTCATAGCGAAGTCTCAACGGGCCTAAGCCCCGGAAAAAC
>VMDJ01000082.1 GCA_008080925.1 Gammaproteobacteria bacterium | reverse complement strand
TGATTTATGCGGGCTCAGCACAATTTCTTGCGGTGGGCTTGTTGGCATCAGGCGCAGGGCTAGTTGAAGCGTTTCTGGCGACCTTGGTGATCAATGTGCGACATGTGTTTTATGGTTTAACGCTGATTAATCGCTATTCCGTATCGGGTTGGTGTCGCTGGTATATGATTTTTGGCCTTACCGATGAGACCTATGCGGTGGTGACGCATAACGCGGTGCCGACTGAGCAGCGGCAGTCCTATTATTTTTCGGTCACCATATTGAACCATTTGGCATGGATTACTGGCTGCGCATTGGGTGCGGGGCTTCAGTCGCTCTTTTCGTTTAATAGCGAGGGATTTGAGTTTTCGATGTTGGCGTTATTTTTGGTGTTGTTGATTGATCGCTTGCGACAACTACAACATGTCCCTTATGCGCTTTATGCGGTTGCTGTTGTGGTTGTCAGTTGGTGGGTTTTGCCAGGGCAGTTTCTGCTCTTGAGTCTTCTCGGAATCTTGATGATCTCGATGCTGGGATACCGTAAAGAGGTATCGGCATGACTACAGGTGAGCTGATTTTATTTTTTGCGGTGATGGGGCTTGCAACCTTTATTACGCGTGCAGCGCCCTTTGTGTTGTTGAAGTCACATCAAGATTCACGATTGCTGCTTCATTTTGGGCGTGTGCTGCCGGTGATGATATTGATGGTCTTGGTGGGCTTTGGTGTGATTGGGTTGCTTGATGCGCAGGGCAGTCGACAGGCTTTACTGGCAATTGCCATGGTCATTACAACGCTTGTGCACCTTATTTTTCGACAAGCAATGGTTAGTATTCTGTTAGGTACTGCGGTGTATGTGCTGGGTATTCAGTGGCTAGGATGGTGAATTCTCGCGTTATGACGAATAAAAAAGATTGAGTGTGTATGAAAGTTAATTCATTAGGATCAAGTTCGATTAATGTCTCAGAGGTCTGCTTAGGTAGCATGACCTGGGGCACACAAAATGATCAGCAAGACGCGAATGCACAGATTGAGTTTGCCTTAGATAGAGGTGTTAACTTTATCGATACCGCAGAGATGTACGCGGTACCGCCAACGCCTGAGACTTACGGCACCACCGAATCGATTATTGGCAATTGGATTGCTGATAACGCCTCAAGACGTGGTGAGTTTGTTTTGGCAACCAAGATTGCGGGTAATGGTTTGCCTTGGATTCGACAGGGTAAGGATATTGATGCTGCAGCAGTTAAAAAGTCGATTGATGACTCTTTAACGCGTTTACAAACCGACTATATCGATCTCTATCAATTGCATTGGCCTAATCGCACCTCGCCACATTTCGCTAAGCATTGGCCGGGTATGTTGAGGTTTTCTGAAGTGGATGCCGCAGCCCACGAAGCGGGTATGTATGACATTTTGTGTGCGTTGGATGATGCACAGCAGGCGGGCAAGATTCGTGAGTTTGGGCTGTCTGATGACACGCCTTGGGGTATCAGTGTTTATCTAAAGTTAGCTAAGCAGCATGGATTGCCGCGCCCAGTGTCGATTCAAAATGAATTCAGCCTGCTACACACCAAAGACTGGCCTTACTTGATTGAGAACTGTGTTCACGAGCAGGTGGCTTATTTGCCGTGGTCGCCACTCGCTGGGGGTGTGCTCAGCGGTAAGTACATCGACGGTGCGCGACCAGAGGGTGCGCGCTGGTCAAAGGCGCAGCGTTTGGGTTTGTTCCGAGATACAGAACAGGTGAATGCGGCAGTTAAGCAGTTGGCGCAATTAGCTGCCGATCATCAGATGACCACCGCACAACTTGCTTTGGCGTGGTGTGCGCAAGTTGACGGTGTGACTTCAACGATTATCGGCGCCACCACTCTAAAGCAGCTCGAAGATAACATCGCTGCGTTTGACTTTGATTTGTCAGATGAGTTGCTTGCGGTCATGGATAAGTTGCTTCGCTCTTATCCGATGCCTTTCTGAGCCTTAAGGCTTGTAAGCAGCGTCATTACGCCAGCCGTTAATGCCGCTCTGAAGTACCAATACGTTTGTGCGGCCAGCAACACGCAAAGCAAACACGGCTTGTGAAGATAGACTACCGGTATTACAGAATAAGATGGTCATGCGCTCTTCAGGGATCTCATCAATCTGATTCAGCACTTGGCGCCACTCTATGTTGATGGCACCGGGAATAGTCTCTTTCTCAAATTGACCGGCATCTCGCGTGTCGACAAATAAGGCGGCCTCAAAAACGGTTTGATCAATTTGTTGCGGTACGATGATGCCCGCTTCATAGCCTGAAAAATCCATATACTCTTGCATACCTTCAATCACGGCATTTTCTGCATGCGCGATGTTGAGCAGGCCGCTGAAAAGGATGGCAACTATTACGTGACGAATTTTCATATCTGGTCTCGATTGGTGCGGTGTTAAAAACTGATGATTATAAAGAATGCACTTAGAGTATGGACGGGTCTGTCGATCGATGAGCAAACGGCATTGCTCGAAGACTATGGCCATTATTTGGATGGTTTGCCGCTGACGTGTGATATGCGAACTAAGCAGGAGCGTTTACAAGCGTGGCTTGCTGAGAAAAATATCGAGTATTTATTTGACTGAACTTTTCTAAAAGGCCGCCGACTAATCAGTAACCGTTTTTTCATGTGACGGTTACTCCCTAGTTGATTGTTGACTGCTCACCCTCTTCGGAGGGTGTTTTTTTGTCTTTTTGGTGCGTCTGCACTAATTTGGTGCAAATTAATGCACCGTTATGAAAATCTCAGTACCTAAGTGATTGTTTTTCAAGTGCACTATTTTGGCACGCTACCTGCTTTAACCCTCGGAATAAAATGGGGCAAACCCGTAAAGTCATAATCGAGATCGAGAGAGAATTTTCAAATGTTGAATGCAACGATTACTAAAGTGATGTTAGCGCTATTTGTGGTGCTGCCATCGGCGAGTTTCGCGGATGAGCTAAATGCGGCAAATACTAGCTGGATCATGACCTCAACCGCACTGGTTCTTTTCATGACCTTGCCTGGCTTGGCACTGTTCTACGCGGGCTTGGTGCGCAGCAAGAACGTGTTGTCCGTACTGATGCAATGTTTCTCGATCGCGGCAGTCGCGTCGGTTTTATGGTTGCTGGTTGGTTATAGCTTGGCGTTTGGCGAAGGTAATGCCTACATCGGTGACTTCAGCAAGGTGCTGCTTGCAGGTGTTGGTAGAGACACGTTGAGTGGCGATATTCCTGAGTCATTGTTCATGTTGTTCCAAATGACGTTCGCAGTGATTACGCCAGCGTTGATCGTGGGTGGTTTTGCTGAGCGAATGAAGTTCTCTGCGATGCTGCTTTTCAGCGCGATCTGGTTGTTGCTGTGTTACGTACCCGTTACCCATTGGGTATGGGGCGGTGGCTGGTTAGGCGCGATGGGTCTTTATGACTTTGCGGGCGGCACCGTTGTGCACATCACCGCAGGTGTTGCGGCTTTGGTTGCGGCGATGGTGATGGGCCCACGTCGCGGTTTCCCAACAACGGCTATGCCGCCACATAACATGACCATGACCGTTGCGGGTGCCGGTATGTTGTGGGTCGGTTGGTTCGGCTTTAACGGTGGTTCTGCTTTGGCATCGAATGGTGATGCATCGATGGCGATGTTGGTCACGCATATCTCTGCAGCGATGGGTGTTATTACGTGGGTTGCCATGGAGTGGATCAAGTTTGGTAAGCCAAGTGCATTGGGTGCGGTCACCGGTATGGTGGCAGGTCTTGGCACGATTACCCCCGCGTCTGGTTTTGTTGGTCCTGGCGGTGCATTGATCATTGGTTTGCTGGCAGGTTTCGTATGCTTTAACGCAACCATGTACATCAAGCGCGTATTGAAGATCGACGATTCACTCGACGTCTTCCCAGTACACGGTGTTGGCGGCATGTTAGGCACCTTGTTAGCCGGTATCTTCTCTGCAACCTCATTGGGTGTGTTTAGCGGTTACGGCTTTGCAGACGGCATCACTAGCATGGGTGATCAATTCAAAGTGCAAGTCATTGGTGTTGTCGCAACGATCGTATTCACTGCGGTTGTTACATGGGGCATCTTGAAAGTCGTTGATGCGATGGTTGGCTTACGTGTGACTTCAGATGAAGAGCAGGAAGGCTTGGATATCACGCAACATGAAGAGCGCGGTTACGATAACCTTTAACTGATAAGCAAAAACAAAAAAACCGCAACCCAATAACTGGGTCTGCGGTTTTTTTATGCCTGAGATTTTTACAGTGGGCGGTCGACTGAGAAGTCAGCAACGGCCGCTAGGGCATCGCGATAAGCCGATGCTGGCAATGCCTCAAGTGCTTCTTTTGCTAGACGCGCTTCTTCACGAGCAAGATTGGCGGTGTATTCAATCGCATCCGTACTTTGGATCGCCTTGATCACTTCATCAACACGATCAACGCCACCTTCTTCGATCACTTGACGAATCAAAGCACTGACCTCGGGCGTGCCAACTTGCATCGCGCGAATGAGTGGCAGTGTTGGTTTGCCTTCAGCAAGGTCATCGCCAATGTTCTTGCCGATGTCGACGCCAGACGAGCCATAGTCGAGCGCATCGTCAATCATTTGGAAAGCGGTGCCGAGATGACGACCATATGCCGCTAGCGCATCATCAATAGTCTGATCTGCATCGGTGATCACGCCGGCAAGACGCGTTCCGGCCTCGAAGAGGGTTGCGGTTTTGCGCAGAATCACTTCACGATAACGCGCTTCGTCGACTTCGGGGTCATGGCAGTTCAACAACTGCAACACTTCGCCCTCAGCAATTTTATTGGTTGCTGTCGAGAGAATATTCATCACGCGCATATCGTCTACCTCGACCATCATTTCGAAGGAACGTGAGTAGAGGAAGTCGCCCACCAGTACGCTGGCAGCATTGCCCCAGACGGCGTTGGCGGTATCACGGCTGCGACGCTGCTCCGAGCCATCGACAACATCATCGTGTAACAAGGTGGCGGTGTGGATGAATTCCACGATCGCAGCGAGATCAATGTGATGCTTTCCTGAGTAACCCAATGCGTTGGCGGCTAAAAGCACGATCACAGGGCGCAAACGCTTGCCGCCACTGCCAACAATGTAGTGGCCGACCTGATTAATCAGTACGACATCTGAAGCGAGTCGATCGAGAATCAGTTGATCGGTTGCGGCTAAATCACTGCTGATTAGCTCTCGAATTGCGTCTAAATCCATTAAATTTCGCTAAACCTTGAGGGTTTCGGGCTGTTTTGAGTGTGCGGATGCTAGGGTGAGGGGTCAGGTACGTCAAGTAATCCGCTAAATAACTGGATTTTGTGTTGACGCATAAGGCCTTCATCGCTAGAATCCCGCCTCTTTCTTGGGCCCCTTGCGCCTGATTTTGTTAAGAATTCTATGGAGAGTGTGCGAGATGTACGCCGTAATCCAAACTGGTGGTAAGCAGTACCGCGTCGCTGAAGGTTCAACGTTAAAAGTTGAGAAACTGGTTGCTGACGAAGGTGCAAGCATTGAATTAGATAAAGTGTTGATGATCGCAGATGGCGACAACATTAAAGTTGGCGCGCCTTATCTCGATGGCAGCACCGTAACTGCGACTGTTAAGTCTCATGGCCGTGGCAAGAAAGTCCATATCCTGAAGTTTAAGCGTCGTAAGCATCACATGAAGCGTCAGGGTCACCGTCAAGCGTTTACTGAGCTTGAAGTGACTGGCATCAAAGGCTGAGGAGAGCGAGACAATGGCACATAAAAAAGCCGGTGGTAGTACTAAGAACGGTCGCGATTCCAATAGTAAGCGTTTAGGCGTAAAGCGTTTCGGCGGCCAAGAAGTTTTGGCGGGTAACATTTTGATCCGTCAGCGTGGCACCAAGGTTCATCCGGGTGTTAACGTAGGTATCGGTAAAGACCACACCTTATTTGCGAAGGCTGACGGTGTAGTTAAGTTTGAGACCAAAGGTCCAAAGAACCGTAAGACTGTGAGCATTGTTACAGCGTAATTGCTGAACAATCGAACACTAAAAGCCTCGTCACCTGACGGGGCTTTTTTGTTATTGGCGCTAGACAAGGGCGCAAACGGGAACAGAGATGAAATTTGTTGATGAAGCAGTGATACGCGTAGAAGCCGGTGACGGTGGTAGCGGCTGTGTGAGTTTTCGTCGTGAGAAGTTCGTACCGTTTGGTGGTCCTGATGGCGGTGACGGCGGTAATGGCGGCAGCGTATACCTTGAAGGTCACGAAGGTCTCAACACGCTGATCGATTTCCGTCACCTGCGTCATCACAAAGCTGAACGTGGTCAGAACGGCATGAGTCGTCAGATGTATGGTCGCAAAGGCGAAGACAAGATCATTATGGTGCCAGTGGGTACGCGCGTTACCGATTCGGATACTGAAGAGGTGATTGGCGAGGTGATGACCCACGGTGAGCGCCTGCTAGTGGCTCAAGGTGGTGAGCATGGCATTGGCAACATTCACTTTAAGAGCAGTACCAACCGCGCGCCACGTCAGTCGACACCGGGCACCGCCGGTGAGCGTCGTAACTTATTACTCGAGCTGATCGTGTTAGCGGATGTTGGTTTGCTGGGTATGCCAAATGCCGGTAAGTCGAGCTTAATCACTGCGATGTCGAGTGCGCGCCCTAAAATTGCTGATTATCCCTTTACGACGCTGTATCCAAACTTAGGTGTTGTGGGTGCCGGCTCAGATCGCAGTTTTGTGATTGCTGATATCCCTGGTGTGATTCCGGGGGCGGCAGAAGGTTTGGGGTTGGGTATTCAGTTCCTCAAGCATCTTTCGCGTACGCGCTTGTTGTTGCACTTGGTGGATATTGCACCAATGGACGAGTCCGTTTCGCCGGCACAGCAGGTGATTGATATCGCAGACGAGCTTGCAAAGTTTGATCCTGAGCTTGCTGAGCGTGAGCGTTGGTTGGTGATCAGTAAGTGTGACCTTCTGGATGACGAAGCTTTTGCGGAATCACGCGATGCCTTGTTGAGCGAGTTGAATTGGAAGGGCCCAGTGTTTGCCATTTCATCTGTAACCCGTGACGGATTGAAAGAGTTGCAGGATACTGTGGTCAAACATCTGCATGCTTTGCGTGATGAGATCGCGGTACAAGCTGCAGTTGCTGATGATGAGCCTTACGATCCTTTGAAGTAATGATAAAAACCCATAGCGAACTACAAAGCACCCAGCGTTGGGTGGTCAAAATTGGTAGTGCACTGATCACTGAAGATGGTCAGGGGCTTGATCTTGCGCGTCTGGCTGCATGGGTTGATCAGCTGGCGGATTTGATTGCTAGTGGTAAAGAGATTGTCGTAGTGTCATCTGGCGCAGTTGCTGAAGGCATGACTCGCATGGGTTGGTCTAAGCGTCCACAAGCCCTGCATGATCTACAGGCCGCTGCTGCAATTGGTCAAATGGGTTTGGTGCAAGCGTGGGAAAGCGAGTTCAAGCGTCGTGGATTACATACCGCACAAGTGCTGCTGACGCATGATGACCTCTCGAATCGAAAGCGTTATTTAAATGCGCGTGGCACCTTGCGTTCTTTGGTATCACTGGGTGTTGTGCCTGTGGTTAACGAGAATGATGTGGTCGCCAATGACGAATTGCGATTTGGCGATAACGATTCACTGGCTGCCTTAGTCGCGAATTTGATCGAAGCCGATTTGGTTGTTTTGCTAACCGACCAGCAGGGTATGTTTGATGCCGATCCACGTCATAACAGCGATGCGAAACTGATTAGTGTGGCGCAAGCCAATGCAAAGGAGCTGGATGCCGTTGCAGGTGATGGTGGCAGCTTAGGACGTGGCGGTATGGCAACCAAGTTGCGTGCGGCACGACTTGCGGGTCGTTCTGGTGCGGCGACGGTGATTGCCGCTGGTCGAGAAGAGTCTGTTTTGGCGCGCTTATCAAAAGGTGAGCAGCTCGGTACTTTGTTGCTTGCGCAAGAAGAGGCGGATGATGCGCGTAAGCGTTGGTTGGCTGGTCATCTGCAAGTTAAAGGTAGTTTGGTGTTGGATGCCGGTGCGGTAAAAGTGCTGCAGAGCTCGGGCAGTAGTTTGCTTGCGGTCGGTGTGAGTGATGTTAGCGGCCAGTTTATTCGTGGTGAGCTCGTTTCATGTATTGATGCGCAGGGCGTTGAGATCGCACGTGGTCTAGTCAATTACAGTGCGGATGAGGCACGTAAGATTCAGGGCAAGCCGTCTTCTGAGATTGCCGCTCTCTTGGGCTATGTTGATGAGCCAGAGCTGATCGACCGAGATAATCTGGTCGTTTTATAAAATCGCGTGCAAATAAAAACCCGAGGCAAGCTCGGGCTGATGTACTGCTAGATATGTTGGCTTTTATTCTTATCGTTTTACCCTTATGTCCCCCCTCAGGGCAAAAGAGTTTCTAGCTAAAGAAGATATTAATCCCGAATTTTTAGAAGTGGTAGCCTAAAAAAACTAATGGATGCGCTAAAAGTTATTTATTCGGGACACAAAAAAACCGGCTGTCGCCGGCTTTTTTCCAAGGATGTTTGATTACAACGCTTTGATTTGCGCGTTCAAACGGCTCTTATGGCGAGCAGCCTTGTTCTTGTGAATAAGGCCTTTACCTGACTCACGATCCAAAATTGGAGCAGCAGCATTGAATGCTTCTTGTGCAGCGCCTTTGTCGCCAGCAGTAATTGCAGCCAATACCTTTTTAATCGCGGTGCGCATGTTGCTGCGGCGACCAGCGTTTGCTTGGCGACGACCTTCAGCTTGGCGTGCGCGCTTTTTTGCTTGTGCAGAGTTTGCCACTTCAGAACTCCTGAAAGTTGGGGGCTTACTAATGAGGGCGTGGATTATCAGGAGTTTGCGGGGGGTTGTCAACCTCTATCTGAGTTTAAACTCTTGCCGCGCAAAGCCTATAATTTGCCCGCGAACGGCGGGAATTAGCTCGATAGAGGAGGACTGACGCTGTCTTTAATCCGATCACTGTCGACCGTGGGTTCCTTTACCATGCTCTCACGCATTCTAGGCTTTGTCCGAGATCTCGTTTTGGCCAGGCTTTTCGGGGCTGATGCGCTAACCGATGCCTTTTTTGTCGCCTTCAAAATCCCCAATTTTCTGCGCCGCCTATTTGCTGAGGGGGCGTTTGCTACCGCGTTCGTACCTGTTCTAACCGAATACAAAACGCAACGCGAGTACCGTGAGCTAAAGCACTTTGTGGACGCGATTGCTGGCACGCTCGGGCTAGTGTTGCTGATTGTGACCGCCATTGGCGTGATTGCGGCACCGGTGGTGGTGTCCTTATTTGCCTTTGGCTGGGTGATGGAGGGTGAGTCGGAGCGTCTTGATCTGGCCGCTGAGATGTTGCGCCTAACCTTCCCGTATCTCTTCTTTATCTCGCTGACCGCTTTTGCTGGTGGTGTGCTCAATTCTCATAAGCGCTTTGCGGTTCCTGCGTTCACCCCTGTATTGCTCAATCTTTCATTAATTGGTTGTGCCATTTGGCTCAGTCCACAAATGGAGCAGCCGGTCGTAGCTTTGGCTTGGGGTGTAATGATTGCAGGTATCTCACAGTTCGTGTTCCAGATTCCTTTCTTGGCTTCATTGAAGTTATTGCCCAGACCGCGGCTCGGTTTTTCTGATCCTGGGGTTAAGCGTGTGCTGGTATTGATGTTGCCGGCGTTGTTTGCAGTTTCGGTTACCCAGA
>VMDJ01000088.1 GCA_008080925.1 Gammaproteobacteria bacterium | reverse complement strand
GTTTAATAACGAAAAGACGTTTATCACTATGCGTAGATGGAAGAACCTCACCATTAATACGCTTCGCTTCATCAGCGTACCAATCAACAAAGCCCGCGCCATAAATCACCTCACCTTTGGCTTCAGCTAAAGGTTTACCTTGCTCTAAGGTCATGATGCGTGCCAAGTCATCCGCATGTTTAACAATCAAGTCATACCAACGTCGCAATATCACACTGCGTTCTGCCGGCAACATGGCACGCCAACCCACTAACGCACGATTCGCAGCCTCAATCGCAAACTGCGTGTCTTGACCATCACAATCTGCCACATCAACAAGCCACGCCTGTGAAGATGGATTCATGACTGCAAATGTTTGATTACGATTGCCTGCTACCCAAGCACCATCGATATACGCATGTGAGCGCCATAGATCAGAATCACTTAATGCTGTCACTGGATTGCCTCGAAGAAAGTTCAGCGTTGATCGTAACTATAAAGAAGTTAAACCGATGCGCACAAAAAAACCGCCCTTAGGCGGTTTCGATGATCTGGTCGGAGCGAGAGGATTCGAACCTCCGACCCCCTGCACCCCATGCAGGTGCGCTACCAAGCTGCGCTACGCTCCGAAATTCTGTAAAGCTTAACGCGCTTTTAATAACTCAAGTACTGACTCAAGCTCTGCACGCATTTCAGCCAACATCGCTGAAGAGACATTTCCGGCACTTCCACTTGATGTGCCTGCTGCATCATCTTCGAGCTTTTGACGTGCACCACCAATGGTGAAGCCTTGCTCATACAACAAACCACGGATAGTACGAATCAACTCAACGTCATGACGCTGGTAGTAACGACGGTTACCACGACGCTTAACGGGCTTGAGGGATGGAAACTCTTGCTCCCAATAACGCAATACGTGCGGCTTAACAGCACATAACTCACTGACCTCACCAATGGTGAAGTAGCGTTTGCCTGGGATTGCGGGTAATTCGATATTACTGCTGGCTGGATCTAACATTTAAGATTAATTTGCGGCTGCTGCTTGCTTTGCTTGTTCTTGTTGTTCGCCATAGGCTTCGACACGAGCCTTCAATTTTTGACCCGGACGGAAAGTCACCACGCGACGAGCCGTGATAGGAATCTCTTCACCGGTCTTAGGGTTACGGCCAGGACGCTGATTCTTCTCACGCAGATCAAAATTGCCAAAACCAGACAATTTCACCTGACGACCGCCTTCCAAAGAAGAACGAATCTCTTCGAAGAACATCTCCACCATGTCTTTTGCTTCGCGCTTATTCAAACCGAGCTCTTCAAAAAGCTGCTCAGCCATTTCTGCTTTCGTTAAAGCCATGTCGTAAATCCTTGAGTCGTATTAGTCGCGAAGTTTGGCGCCAAATTGTTCTTCAAGAGCTGCCAGTATCTTGGCGCTCGCGGCATCCACTTCGGGGTCGGTAAGAGTGTGCGAAAATTCTTGTAAAATCAAGCTTAAAGCAAGACTTTTTGAACTTGCGTCGACATTCTCACCGGTATAAACGTCGAATAATTGAACAGCTTTCACCACAGCTGGCGCGGCTTTCCGAGCAGCCTCTAGGATCTCTCCTACAGCCACATCACGATTCACCACCACCGCAAAATCACGGCGAATCGATGGGAACTTCGACAAAGGTTCGAATGCCGGCACATTGCCCTGCTCGATCACATCCAAGGCCACCTCGAAAACAAAGGTCGCTGGCAAATCGAGTTTCTGCTGAATTTGAGGGTGAACCATACCGATCCAACCGACGTGCTGATCACCACGCGTGATACGCGCACACTGACCTGGGTGTAACGCAGTGAATTCACCCGCGTTAAAACTGAATTCATTGATATCAGCAACCTGCGAGAGCACGGCTTCGAGATCACCTTTAAGGTCATAAAAGTCTACTTTGCGCTGTGGCTGTGCCCACTGCTCAACACCCGCAGGACCACAAACCGCACCCGCCAAACGTTGACGCTGCACTAACTCACCGTTGATACGCTCAAAGCTCAAACCACTTTCGAAGATGCGTACGCGCTCTTGCTGACGTGCCACATTATGCTTGACGGTATTCAACAAACCGGGGATCAAACTCGCACGCATGATCGACATATCAGCCGAAATCGGGTTCGCTAACTCAATCTTTTCTGCATCCGGTGTAATCAGCTCAGCCATCTCTGGGCTAATGAAGCTATACGTGATCGCTTCTTGGTAATCACGTGATACCAAAGTCGCCTTCGCTTTATCGAGTACAAAAGCATTCTCAGCTTGCAACACAATGCTGACCGGCGCCGCACTTAAATTCGCAGGGATGTTCGCGTAACCATAGATACGACCAATCTCTTCGATCAGATCCACCTCGATCGACATATCAAAGCGTGCACTAGGCGCAACCACAGACCAACCGTCATCGGTTGCGGTGAGTTGCATACCAAGACGCTCGAGAATATCGACAACAGATGCATCATCAATCTCGATACCCAATACGCGACCAATACGCTCACGGCGTAAACCAATTGGTGTGAGCTTTGGTAAATCAGCTTCTGAAACCACTTCATTGATTGGTCCAGCTTCACCACCAACAATCTCGAGTGCTAAGGCGGTTGCACGCTCCATCGCGGTGCGTTGCAGCTGCCAATCAACACCACGCTCGAAGCGATGTGATGAATCAGTATGCAAACCATAGCTTCGTGCTTTACCGGCGATCGCTAATGGCGCAAAGAAGGCGGATTCAAAAATAATATCGTCAGTACTATCAGTAACCGATGAAGGCTCGCCACCCATAACACCAGCCATTGCTAGCGGGCCGTTATCATCGGCGATAACCAACGTATCATCACGCAAGGTCGCTTCAGCACCATCGAGCAAGGTCAGCTTTTCACCGTTGTTCGCCATGCGCACTTGAATTGCGCCACTCACCTTCGCTGCATCAAAGGCATGCATTGGTTGGCCAAGCTCTAGCAACACATAGTTAGTGATATCAACCATTGGTGAAATGGCTCGTACATCA
The DNA here is from genome assembly GCA_008080925.1 of Gammaproteobacteria bacterium. Taxonomy (GTDB): domain Bacteria; phylum Pseudomonadota; class Gammaproteobacteria; order Chromatiales; family Chromatiaceae; genus VMDJ01. The sequence continues at coordinate 6,780 of VMDJ01000088.1, read as the reverse complement.
CTACGACGTAAACGCTCAACCATCCAGTCCGGCGTGGTTGCACTTTTATTGATACCGCGAATCACACGACTCAAATAACGTGGACAAGCATTTGTCGCCATCACGTTCGCGTCGCGTACGTCATCAACAGATGCTTCAACGGCAGGAATCTCTGGCAAGGTTAATGGCGAGCGATTAATTACACCTACTTCGCGCGCAATACCGGCCACACTTAAACAATCACCACGATCAGGCGTCAGATCCACTTCGATACATTGATCATTCAAATCCATGTACTCACGAATATCCATACCGATCGGCGCATCTGCCGGTAGCGGCAAAATACCATCACTGCTTTCCGCTAAACCTAACTCAGAGGCAGAACAAATCATGCCGAGTGACTCAACGCCACGCAGTTTGGTTTTCTTGATCTTAAACTCTGGTGATAAACGTGCATTCAACGTCGCGACTGGCACCTTCATACCGGCAGCCACGTTCTTCGCACCACAGACAATTTGCGATGGCTCATCGGCACCGATATTCACTGAACAAACGCTCAACTTATCCGCATCCGGATGTTGCTCGCGACTTAATACTTCGCCAACAACAACGCCGTTAAATTCTTGTGCCGCAGGTTCAACCGCATCCACCTCAAGACCCGCCATAGAAAGCTGATCAGCTAAGGTTTGTGTATCAATTGATGGGTTAACCCATTCGCGCAACCAGGCTTCGCTGAATCGCATCGTTTAATCCTTTGTCTTTAGTGACTGATCTTAAGATCAGTGATTAAGCAAACTGTTTTAAGAAGCGCAGATCGTTCTCAAAGAACAAGCGCAAATCGTTAACGCCATAGCGCAACATCGCTAAGCGCTCGACACCCATGCCGAATGCATAGCCACTGTATTTTTCGCTGTCGATGCCTACGTGCTTCATCACCTCTGGGTGAATCATTCCGCAGCCAAGCACCTCAAGCCATCCGGTGTGCGAACACACACGACAACCCTCACCACCACACATCACACACTGGATATCCACCTCTGCGGATGGCTCAGTGAATGGGAAGTAAGACGGACGGAAACGCACATCCAAATCATCACGCTCAAAGAAGGTATGCAAGAAGGCATTCAAAATACCTTTCAAATCTGCAAAGGTGACATGCTCATCCACCATAAAGCCTTCGACCTGATGGAACATTGGCGTATGGGTTAAGTCAGAGTCACAGCGATACACTCGACCCGGCGCAATCACCTTGACCGGTGGCTCAGCATCTTTCATCACACGGATCTGTACCGGTGACGTGTGCGTACGCAACAAGGTGCCTTCTTCAAAATAAAAGGTATCGTGCATCGCACGTGCTGGGTGATGTGAAGGAATGTTTAACGCTTCAAAATTATGGAAGTCGTCTTCAATCTCAGGACCGGTCGCAACTTCAAAACCTGCGCCCCCAAAGATCTGTTGAATACGCTGCATGGTGCGCGTCACTGGGTGTAAACCACCGTTCGCTTCACCACGACCTGGCAAACTGACATCAATCTTTTCAGCTGCCAAACGTTCAGCTAATGCTGCTGTTTCAAGCGCCGTCTTACGACCTTCAATCGCCGCCTGCAGCATCTGCTTAGCTTTATTAATTTCTTGACCCGCTGTCTTACGCTCTTCCGCAGGCAGCTTGCCCAATTGTTTGAGTTGATCGGTGATCACACCGGTCTTACCGAGATACTCAACACGGATCTCATCCAAAGCGCGTAAATCAGCTGCTTGGTTAACCGCGGTCTCAGCTTTTTTGATTAAGGTTTCCAGCTCGGTACTCATAAAAGTTCTCAGCCGTTAAATAAAAAGAGGGAAAGCCCATACAGACTTTCCCTCTACTTTTAGCGTTGATAGCGACGGTAAAAACCGCGCGTGCTATCAGCTCGCGAGGGCAGCCTTAGCTTTCTCAGCGAGCTGGCCAAATGCTGGCAAATCGTGCACAGCAATGTCAGCCAACATCTTACGGTCGATCGCCACACCAGCTTTGTTCAAGCCGTTAATCATGCGGCTGTATGACAAACCGTTCATACGTGCAGCAGCATTGATACGCTGGATCCACAACGCACGGAACTGACGCTTCTTAACGCGACGGTCACGGTATGCGTATTGACCTGCTTTGATGACCGCTTGCTTAGCAACACGGAAAACTTTACTACGTGCGCCGTAATAACCTTTTGCAGCTTTTAAAACCTTCTTATGACGACGGTTCGCTTGTACACCACGTTTTACTCTAGACATGTCTTAAGTCTCCTGATTACGCGTAAGGCATCATGCGACGAGCTGAAGCTACGTCTGCTTTATGCAACATTGAAGGTGCACGTAAGTGGCGCTTACGTTTAGTCGACTTCTTGGTCAAGATGTGACGACGGTGTGATTGATTGCGCTTAACGCCGCCCGCGGTAATGCGGAAACGTTTCTTCGCACTGCTATTAGAACGAATCTTAGGCATTTTGCTTCTCCTATTAAGTAGAGCTCACGCTCTAGGTTGCTTCAGAGTGACCAAGGCAATGCCGACGCCCGACCACTCGTTGGTGACAATGTCACCCAATTACTTTTTACGGCCTGGTCCTAAAACCATCACCATTTGGCGTCCTTCCATCATTGGACGCTGTTCAACTTGACCCACATCTGCCAAGTCGTTTTCCACACGTTCCAATAGCTCCAAGCCTAAGTCGCGGTGAGCATGCTCACGACCACGGAAACGCATGGTCACTTTTGCCTTGTTGCCCTCTTCGAGGAACTTGCGCAAGTTTCTCAACTTGATGTTGTAGTCACCAATGTCAGTACCAGGACGGAATTTAATTTCCTTAATCTGGACTTGCTTTTGTTTTTTGCGGGCTTCTTGTTTTTGCTTCTTAGCTTCAAAAACAAACTTGCCGTAATCCATTACTCGACATACAGGAGGTTCAGCGTTTGGCACGATCTCTACGAGATCCATTTTCGCGTCATTTGCCGCGGCTTGTGCCTCTTCAATTGAAACAATTCCTACTTGCTCACCGTCTTTGCCAATCAGTCGAACCTCGACTGCGGTAATGGCGTCGTTAAGACGATTGCGCTTATCTGCTTTGGCGATAGCCAAGTCCTCCGCATAAATCAAAAAACAAACTGACAACGTAAAAGCACCGGCTAAAAAGCCAGTGCTTTCACTGTAAAATCAGCTACTTAGCTGCGAGAATCAACCTTCTCCTGAAGGTGCTCTGCAAGGGCGTCTAGAGATAAAGTACCTAGATCCTTGCCGTCTCGGGTACGAACTGCGAGAGCTCGATCTTCGACTTCACGGTCACCGACTACTAGTAAGTAAGGGACCTTCTGCAGCGTGTGCTCGCGGATTTTAAAGCCGATCTTCTCATTTCTCAAGTCCAAATCGACTCTAAAGCCTTTATCTTGCAGGAATTTTGCAGCTTCCTGCGCAAACGGCGCGTGCTTGTCGGTGATGTTCATGATCACCGCCTGCGTTGGGTTCAACCACAGCGGCATCGCACCGGCGTGCTGCTCGATCAAAATACCGATAAAACGCTCCAGCGATCCCAAAATGGCACGGTGCAACATGACCGGCGTTTTCTTGCTGTTATCTTCTGCAATGTAGTTGGCGCCAAGACGCTCTGGCATCGAGAAATCCAGCTGAATGGTACCGCACTGCCATACACGGTTCAGACAATCGCGCAGCGAGAACTCGATCTTCGGACCGTAAAACGCACCCTCGCCCGGCTGCAGCTCCCAATCCAAACCACGCTCATTCAACGCATCCTCAAGCGACTTCTCTGCTTTATCCCACAAGGCATCATCACCCACGCGCTGCTCAGGGCGCGTCGATAGCTTCACCTCGACCTGCTCAAAGCCAAAGTCTTTGTAAACCTCGAACAACAAATCGGTGAACGCCAATACCTCAGATAAGATCTGCTCTTCAGTACAGAAGATATGCGCATCATCTTGCACAAAGTTACGCACGCGCATCAAACCGTGCAGCGTGCCCGATGGCTCGTTACGGTGACACGAACCAAACTCCGCCAAACGCAAAGGCAGGTCGCGGTAACTCTTCAAGCCATGGTTGTAAATCTGAATATGCGCTGGGCAATTCATCGGCTTGATCGCATAGTCACGACTTTCCGAGTGCGTCGTAAAGATCATGTCACCGAACTTATCCCAGTGACCTGACTTCTCCCACAAACTACGATCAATGACCTGCGGGGTATGTACCTCTTGGTAACCGTGATGACGTAACTTCTCGCGGATGTAGTTCTGTACGGTCAGATAAATACTCCAACCCTTGTCATGCCAAAACACCATGCCCGGTGCTTCGTCTTGCGCATGGAACAGATCCAACGCTTTACCGATCTTACGGTGATCACGCTTCTCCGCTTCTTCCAAGTTATGCAGATACGCATTTAACTCTTTCTTATCGCGCCATGCCGTTCCGTACACACGTTGCAGCATTTGTTTACTCGCATCACCTCGCCAGTAAGCACCGGCCAGCTTCATCAACTTAAAGCCTTTCGGCAATTTACCGGTTGATGGCAAATGCGGGCCACGACATACATCAAACCAATCGCCTTGGCGGTAGATCGAAATCTCCTCGCCTTCAGGAATCGCATCAATGATCTCAACCTTGTAGTGCTCACCCAAATCCGCAAACACTTTCTTGGCTTCATCACGCGAAAGCACTTCACGCTCAATCGGCAAGTCACGTCCGACAATCTCGCGCATGCGATCTTCGATCTTGCCTAAATCATCAGGGGTGAAAGGCTCATCACGTGCAAAGTCATAATAAAAACCGTTTTCAATCGCAGGACCAATGGTCACCTGCGTGCCGGGGTATAACTCTTGTACCGCTTGCGCCATCACGTGTGCCGCATCGTGACGAATGAGCTCCAGCGCATCGTCATCCTTACCGGTCACAATGGCTAAATTCACATCGCTCTCAAGCGTGGTACTGAGATCAACAACCTTGCCATCAATCTTGCCAGCTAACGCTGCTTTGGCTAAACCAGGGCCGATATCCATCGCCACATCCGCGATCGTTACCGCGTGGTCAAAAGAACGTTGAGATCCATCAGGGAGGGTAATAACAGGCATCTGCGTGTGTCTCCTCAGTGGTGACCCCTACCAAAGGTCACGTGAAACGCAAAACATCGAACAGATCGACGTCAATGAAAGGCCAATATTATAAAGGAGCTACGCCGACAGCGGAACCGCCACACCGTCCTTAATCTGCAAATTTGCCACCACATCGACAAGCGCATCGGTCAGCTGCGCCAAGTCACCCGACGACATCACAAACGGCGGCATCAGATAAACCAACTTACCGAAAGGTCGCACCCATACCCCGCGCTCAACAAACATCGGTTGCACCGAGGACATATCTACCGGATGGGTTAGCTCAACCACACCGATCGCACCAAGCACACGCACCTCAGCGACATGCGTAAACGTTTTTGCCGGCGCCAACCCCTGTTGCAAGCCCTGCTCGATCTGCAGCACTTGCTGCTGCCAGTCATTCGCGCACAATAAATCAATGCTCGCTTTTGCAATCGCACATGCCAACGGATTACCCATAAACGTCGGGCCATGCATAAACACACCAGGCTCACCGCTCGCTATGTCATTGGCCATTTCATCCGTCGTGAGTACCGCTGCCAAGCTTAAGTAGCCACCGGTCAACGCTTTACCCACACATAAAATATCGGGGGTGATATCCGCATGCTCAACCGCAAATAATTTACCACTGCGGCCAAAACCGGTAGCGATCTCATCGGCAATCAGCAACACGCCATGCTCGTCACATAAACGACGGGCTGCTTGCAAATACTCTGGCGCATAAAAACGCATGCCACCGGCACCTTGCACAATCGGCTCGAGAATCATCGCCGCGAGTTGATCACCCCGCTCGGCAAACACCTGTTTCAACTGCGCAAGGTGTTGCTCGGTGCAATGCTCGCCAAACGCTGGCTCAGGTCGCTCGATAAACACCTGCTTGGGTAACACACCCTGAAACAAGGTATGCATACCAGTGATCGGATCGCACACCGACATCGCATCAAGTGTGTCACCGTGATACCCACCACGCGGACTTAAAAAAAGATGTCGTTGCGACTGACCTCGGGCAATCTGGGCTTGCAGCGCCATCTTCATCGCCGCCTCAATCGCCACCGAACCCGAATCGACAAAGAACACCTTTTGCAAACCCCAAGGGCTTAACTCGACTAAGGTTTCCGCTAACTCGACAGCCGGCGGATGGGTTAAACCACCGAACATCACATGCGACATCTTATCCAGCTGCTGCATCGCCGCTTCATTAAGTACCGGATGGTTATAACCATGTACCGCACACCACCAAGACGACATACCATCAATCAGCTCGCGTCCATCCTCGAGCTTTAGGCGCACGCCCTCTGCGGCGACTACCGGGTAAATCGGCGACGGCGAGCCCACCGCGCTATACGGGTGCCAAATATGCTGTCGATCTCGGTCAACTAAATTCAAAACTACCTACTACTAAAATCACGGCAGCACCATTCTACAGGCTAAAAAAAACGCCAAGGCCGAAGACCTTGGCGTTTTGACATTTGGTAGGAACGACCAGATTTGAACTGGTGACCTCCACGATGTCAACGTGGCGCTCTAACCAACTGAGCTACGCTCCTAAAGAGGCGGCGATTATACGGGGCAGATCATTAGCGTCAACTCAAAGCCCATTCAAAACCATCTATTGGATCGATCTCGCGTGCCTAAACCTAAGGCGCAAAAAAAAACCGCCATACGGCGGGTTCAATAAGC
>VMDJ01000148.1 GCA_008080925.1 Gammaproteobacteria bacterium | reverse complement strand
ACAACGGTTGCGTCAGAGGCGCTCGGTAAAGTTAAGCGTATTGAAGATGCGCGAGGCCGTTATATTGAATTTTGTAAATCAACCATTCCTTCGCGCCTTTCCTTAAAAGGTCTGCGTGTGGTGGTGGATTGCGCTAACGGCGCGACGTATCACATTGCTCCAGATGTATTCCGTGAACTCGGTGCTGATGTGATTGCTGTAGGTAATGAGCCCGACGGTTTAAATATCAACGAGGGAGTTGGGGCGACGCATCCTGAGAACTTGGCAGCGGTTGTGAAAGAACTTCGTGCTGATATTGGTATTTCATTGGATGGTGATGGTGACCGCTTGGTTATGGTTGATGCTGATGGTGAGATTCGTGATGGTGACGAGGTGCTTTATGTTCTTGCGTTGTCTCGCTTAAGTAGCAATGCCATGCGTGGAGATGTGGTTGGTACCTTGATGACTAATCTGGGTCTTGAGGTCGCACTTAAAGAAAAGGGTATCGGTCTGTCCCGTGTAAATGTCGGTGACCGGTATATCCTCGAAAAATTACTCAAAGAAGATTGGGTAATCGGTGGTGAGCCGTCAGGCCACATTATCTGTTTAGATCGCACCACAACCGGCGATGGCATTGTGTCTGCTCTTCAGGTGCTGGCTGAAATGAATAAAACCGGCAAAAGCTTGGCTGAACTGTGCTCGGGCATGACTAAATATCCGCAGGTTCTGATTAATATTAAATTGGGCGACGCTGTTGCGAAAGAGATCATGCAAAAGCCTCAGGTAACCGAAGCCGTTGCGGCGGTAGAGGTTGAAATGGGTGACAGTGGTCGAGTGCTTTTGCGCCCATCGGGTACTGAGCCGCTTATTCGCGTGATGGTTGAAGGATCTGATGCTGATCAGGTGCAGCGCAAAGCGGAGCAGATTGCCGACGCAGTGCGTTCCACGCTCTAAATCCCACCCTGTAAAACGCGGCTAAATGCGTTGATTTTAAAGGCTTGTGCCGGTAAAGTACGCCGCCTTGTAATGTGCTCAGAATAAAAGAGAAGTAGGTAAAAGATGCGTCAACCTTTAGTCGCCGGTAACTGGAAAATGAATGGCTCTCGTGACAGCGTAAAAGCGTTGTTGGATGGTCTTAAAGCAGGTATTTCAACGGTTACTACTGCTGAGGTTGCGGTTTGTTGCCCACATGCTTATTTGGCTGATGTGCAGGCTTCACTGAGTGGCTCTGCGATTGCGTGGGGTGGTCAGGATGTCTCCATTCATGACTCTGGTGCGTACACTGGTGAAACGGCGGGCTCAATGCTGACCGACTTCGGTGCAAAGTTCGTGATCATTGGTCACTCTGAGCGTCGTCAGTATCACGGCGAGACCGATCAGCAAGTGGCGGAGAAATTCTCAGCTGCGCGTAAAAACGGTTTGATACCTTTGTTCTGTATTGGTGAGACATTGGAAGAGCGCGAAGGTGGTGTGATGGAGCAGGTGATTGCGCGTCAAGTTGATGCGGTAATCGAGCACTGTGGTATTGCAATGCTGGGCGAAGGCGTTATTGCGTATGAGCCTGTTTGGGCGATTGGTACTGGTGTGACTGCGTCTCCGGAGCAAGCGCAAGAAGTGCATGCATTTATTCGTGCACGTATTGCTGAAAAAGATGCGACTGTCGCTGAAAAGATTCAGATTCTTTACGGTGGCAGCATGAACCCTGCGAATGCTGCTGAGTTAATGGCTCAAATGGATATCGACGGTGGTTTGATTGGTGGTGCTTCATTGAAGCCCGATGATTTCTTGGCGGTCTGCACAGCGGCTAACCGTTAAGCAAAACGAAGATTAGGTTATGGAAACAGTACTTGTTGTTGTTCATTTGTTTTTAGCGATCGGCCTTGTCGGCTTGATCCTTATCCAGCACGGTAAAGGTGCGGATATGGGTGCAGCATTTGGTGCTGGTGGCGCTGGAAGTGTTTTTGGCTCATCGGGTGCGGGTAACTTCCTGTCACGTACGACAGGTGTGTTAGCGATTGCTTTTTTCATTACAAGTTTGGCGTTGGCTTACTTTGCGATGAATACCAGTGATAAAGGCTCGGTGATGGCAAATGCTGCTGTTGAGCAACCGGTTGCGGCTCAGCCTGCGCAAACTGATTTGCCAGTGGTCCCTGAAGCTGTAGCGCCAAAGAACGACGGATCGGACGTACCGACTGTTAAATAAGAGTTAGCCCAAGTGGTGGAATTGGTAGACACGCCATCTTGAGGGGGTGGTAGCTTAGGCTGTGCCGGTTCAAGTCCGGCCTTGGGCACCAATTCAAAACGGTATCGATAGCAATGTTGATACCGTTTTTTTATGCCCAGAAAAAATAATAAATTGACCTATAAAATCAATAGCTTGTAGGGGGCGCTTGATTTGACACTAAGGTCTATCCCTAGCTAAGCTAATGACGTTAAATTGCCCTTAAATAATAAAATAATAAACGAATAGTGGAGGTGGCAGAGTGCTGGAAAACTATCTGCCAATCTTAGTTTTCATCTGGGCTGGTATTGTCGTTGGCATGCTAGTTCTTGGTATCGGTTTGGCTTTAGCTCCAAGTCGTCCTGACCCCGCAAAAAACTCACCGTTTGAGTGTGGATTCGAGGCGTTTGAAGACGCGCGCATGAAATTTGATGTGCGTTATTACCTCGTGGCAATTCTCTTCATAATTTTCGACCTTGAGATCGCTTTTCTTTTCCCTTGGGCGGTGGCGCTTGATGACATCGGTATGGCGGGTTTTTGGGCAATGATGATTTTCCTAGGCCTGCTGGTTGTTGGCTTTATTTACGAATGGAAGAAGGGGGCGCTGGAATGGGAATAGAAGGCGTTCTTGAGCAGGGTTTTGTTACCACCTCTGCTGACAAACTCATCAACTGGGCACGCACTGGCTCGATGTGGCCTGTGACCTTTGGTTTGGCGTGCTGCGCGGTTGAAATGATGCACGCAGCGGCATCTCGCTACGATATTGACCGTTTTGGCATGGTCTTCCGTCCATCGCCTCGTCAATCTGACGTGATGATCGTTGCTGGCACCTTAGTTAACAAAATGGCACCTGCGCTACGCAAGGTTTATGACCAGATGGCAGAGCCTCGTTGGGTTATTTCAATGGGTTCTTGCGCGAATGGGGGTGGTTATTATCACTACTCTTATTCGGTGGTTCGAGGGTGTGATCGTATTGTGCCGGTCGATGTGTATGTGCCGGGTTGTCCGCCAACCGCTGAAGCGCTGCTTTACGGCATTCTCCAGTTGCACGACAAAATTCGTCGTACCAACACCATAGCCCGCTAAGTCGAGAGTTCACGATGAGTTACGAAGATCGTTTAGATGACTTAGTGGATGCGCTGGAAGAACGACTCGAAGATTTCGAGGATTGGTCTATCAAGCGCGAATATGAAGAGGTGACGTTAACGGTACCTCGCGAACAGCTACTTGCGGTAATGCAGCTGCTGCGTCGTCACAAAGATATCTCTATGGATAGCTGTATCGATGTGGTCGGTGTGGATTATGCCGATTACGGTAAGTCTGAATGGGTAACTAAGTCGACTGAAGGCGGCTTCTCTCGAGGCGTTGATCGCAATAAGCCGGAATGTGATCCGGAAAATCGTTTTGCGGTGACGTATCACCTGATTTCAATTGCACACAATGTGCGTATGCGCGTTAAAACCTACCTCGATGCGCGTCAGCCTATCGTGGATTCAGTTACTTCGGTTTGGGCAAGTGCTAACTGGCATGAGCGTGAAACGTTCGATTTATACGGCATCTTGTTTGCAGGGCATCCCGACTTACGTCGCATCCTGACGGATTATGGCTTTATTGGTCATCCATTCCGTAAAGACTTCCCGCTGATTGGTGAAGTAGAGATGCGCTACGACGCCGAACAGCGTCGTGTGATTTATCAGCCAGTCAGCATTGAGCCGCGCACTTTAGTGCCGCGTGTTATTCGTGATGACTTGCGTTACGAAGAAGGCTGGAAGCCTGAAGTAGAGGAACCAGCGGAGGCTGACAATGCCTGAGATTCGTAACTACACATTGAATTTTGGTCCAGCTCACCCAGCGGCGCACGGTGTATTGCGTTTGGTTCTTGAGATGGATGGCGAGGTTATCGAGCGTGCTGATCCGCACGTTGGCTTGTTGCACCGTGGTACCGAAAAGCTCGCTGAAAGTAAGCCATACAACCAATCAATTGGTTACATGGATCGACTCGATTACGTTTCGATGATGTGTAACGAGCACGGCTATGTGCGTGCTATTGAAAAGTTAGTGGGAGTCGAAGCACCAATTCGTGCGCAATATATTCGCACCATGTATGACGAGATCACTCGTATCTTGAACCACCTGATGTGGCTCGGTACGCACGCACTCGACGTTGGTGCAATGACAATGTTCTTGTACTGCTTCCGTGAGCGTGAAGACTTGATGGATTGTTACGAGGCTGTCTCTGGTGCTCGTATGCACGCGACGTACTACCGTCCCGGTGGTGTGTACCGTGACTTGCCTGATCAGATGCCTCGTTTTGAAGCAGGTCGTTTTTGCAGCGAGAAGGACGCTAAGCGTCGTAATGCGAATCGTGAAGGCTCATTGCTCGACTTCATTGAAGATTTTGCTGATCGCTTCCCTGGCTTGGTTGATGAATATGAAACCTTGCTTACGGATAACCGTATTTGGAAGCAGCGTACGGTGGGCATTGGTGTTGTTACGCCAGAACGTGCACGTCAGCTCGGCTTTACTGGTCCGATGCTGCGTGGTTCAGGTATCGCATGGGATTTGCGTAAGAAGCAGCCTTATGCGGCCTATAACAATATGGACTTTGATATTCCGATTGGCACCAACGGTGATTGCTATGACCGTTATCTTGTGCGCGTTGCAGAGATGCGCCAATCAGCAAGCATCATTAAGCAATGTGTTGCATGGCTACGTGAAAACCCAGGTCCAGTGATGATTGAAGATCATAAGATCTCGCCACCAAAACGTTCGGACATGAAGGGTGACATGGAATCATTGATTCACCACTTCAAACTGTTCACTGAAGGCTTCTGTCCGCCAGAAGGTGAGGTGTATGCCGCTGTTGAAGCGCCTAAGGGTGAGTTTGGCTGCTACATCGTGTCTGATGGTGCTAACAAACCTTACCGTCTTAAAGTGCGTGCACCTGGTTTTACCCATTTGGCAGCAATGAACGAAATGGCAAAGGGCCACATGTTGGCCGACGTTGTGGCGATCATCGGCACCATGGATATCGTATTTGGAGAGATCGACCGATGAGTATGCGTGACGAGCCGCAAATTCGCGTCGCCAAAGTCGAAGATAAAGATGCGTTGTTTACGCCCGAAGTGCGTGCGCAAATTAATAAAGAGATCGCTAAGTATCCTGATGAGTGGCGTCAATCGGCGTGTATGGCTTCACTGACAATTGTTCAGGATATGAATGGCGGCTATCTCACGAAAGAACTTATGGATCAGGTTGCTGATTATCTCGATATGCCGCCAATTGCGGTTTATGAAGTGGCGACTTTTTATTCAATGTACGAACACAAGCCAGTTGGTCGTCACAAGATCTGCTTGTGTACGAATGTGTCGTGCATGATCAATGGATCAGATGGACTCTTTGATCATCTTAAGCAGCGTTTAGGTGTTAAAGGTTTTGGTGAAGTTACCCCTGACGGCAAGTTCAGTATCAAAGAGGTTGAGTGTCTGGGGGCCTGTGGTGGAGCGCCGATGATGCAAATCGGTCACTCGTATTACGAGAACTTAACCCCAGAGCTTGTTGATCAGATTTTGGATGGTTTGGAGTAAGTTATGGCGAATGAAGTTTGTTTCCGTACCTTGCACAAGGATCGTTCTTGGAAGCTTGATACTTATGTCAGCGAAGGTGGTTATGAAGCGCTGAAGCAGATCTTGGAAAACAAGACCCCACCTGAAGACATCATCGAGATGGTGAAAAAATCGGGCCTTCGTGGTCGTGGTGGTGCGGGCTTCCCAACAGGTTTGAAGTGGAGCTTTATTAACCGTGCCGCACCTGGCGATAAATACATTGTTTGTAACTCAGACGAGGGTGAGCCGGGCACCTTTAAAGATCGCGACATTACGCGCTATAACCCACACGCTTTGATTGAAGGCATGATCATCGCCGGCTACACCATTGGTGCGGTGGCGGGATACAACTATCTGCGTGGCGAGTTCTGGGAACCGTATGAGCGTTTCGAAGAGGCGCTAGAAGAAGCGCGTGCTGCGGGGCTTCTGGGTAAGAATATTCTTGGCACAGATTTCAGCTATGACATTCATACGCATTTAGGTGCGGGTGCCTACATTTGTGGCGAAGAGACTGCATTGCTTGAGTCGATCGAAGGCAAAAAAGGTCAGCCTCGTTTTAAGCCACCATTCCCTGCGATGTTTGGCTTGTATGGTCGTCCGACGGTGATTAACAACACCGAAACATTAGCGTCTATTCCGGATATTGTTCGTCAAGGTCCTGATTGGTTCCGTGAGATTGGCGTTGAAAATAGTGGTGGCCCAAAACTGTTTTCAATCTCTGGCAATGTTGCGCGCCCTGGTAACTATGAAATACCTATGGGTACGCCATTTGCTGAGCTTCTCGAGATGGCTGGCGGCATGCGAGATGGTCGTCCGATCAAAGCCGTGATCCCTGGTGGTTCATCAGCACCTGTATTGCCCGGTGATGTGATGATGGATCTAACGATGGATTATCAGAGCATTCAAAATGCGGGCTCTATGCTTGGCTCGGGTGCGGTGATCGTAATGGACGATACCAACTGCATGGTGAAGATCCTCGAGCGTATTTCTTATTTCTACTACGAAGAGTCGTGTGGTCAATGTACGCCATGTCGTGAAGGTACTGGCTGGATGCACCGCGTGGTTAAGCGTATTGAGCATGGTCAAGGTCGCATGGAAGATCTTGATCTACTTGATGATGTTGCTCAAAAGATTATGGGTAAAACAATTTGTGCATTAGGTGATGCTGCAGCATTACCGGTTGCTAGCTTTGTTAAACATTTCCGTGATGAATTTGCTTATCACGTTGAACACAAGAAGTGCATGGTGTAACGCATGAGTGATCAGCAAATCTCCATTGAAGTTGATGGCAAAAAGCTCGATGCGACTGCAGGTCAGATGCTTATCGAGGTAACAGATAAAGCAGGCATTACGGTGCCGCGTTTCTGTTATCACAAGCATCTTTCTGTCGCTGCTAACTGCCGGATGTGTTTGGTTGAGGTGGAGAATGCGCCAAAGCCATTGCCCGCATGCGCAACCCCTTGTGCAGATGGAATGAAAGTCTTTACTCGTTCACCTGTAGCGCGTGCTGCGCAAAAGGGGACGATGGAATTCCTATTAATCAATCACCCACTGGATTGTCCGATTTGTGATCAAGGTGGTGAGTGTGAATTGCAAGATGTCGCCATGGGCTACGGTGGTGATGTTTCTCGATTTAGTGAGCAAAAGCGTGTTGTGCGTGACGAGAACTTAGGTTCATTGATCGCAACCGATATGACACGTTGTATTCACTGCACACGTTGTGTTCGTTTTGGTGCAGAGATCGCAGGTCTCCGCGAAATGGGCGCAACCGGCCGTGGTGAACACATGCGCATTGGTGTGTACATCGAACAAGCAGTGGGTTCTGAGCTTAGTGGCAACATCATAGATTTGTGCCCAGTGGGTGCATTGACTTCAAAGCCATATCGATACACGGCGCGCTCTTGGGAATTAACGCAAGCCGACGGTATCCCTGCGCACGATGGTGTGGGCAGTAATGTGCATTGGCACATTCGCCGTAATCAAATCATGCGTGCCATCCCGCGTGAAAATCAGGCCTGTAATCAAACATGGCTATCTGACCGAGATCGTTTTGCCTACCAAGGGTTTAATGCGGATGACCGTATTACGGTTCCAATGATTCGTGAGAATGGCAAGCTACAAGAAACCGACTGGGATGAAGCGTTAGAGGTTGCGGCAAACTTATTAAAGGCAGCGCCGCCTGAAAAGTTAGGTGCGTTGGTGTCGCCTAATGCGACAACTGAAGAAGCGTATTTAGCTGCCAAGCTAATGCGAGGATTGAATTCCGAGAATATTGACCATCGTTTGCGCCAAGTGGATTTTCGCGGTGATGCAAATAACCCGTCACTGCAATGGCTCGGTCAGCGTTTCGAAGCGCTTGCAGATAATGCAGCAACATTATTGGTTGGTAGCTGGCTGAGAAAAGAACAGCCCATGTTAAATCACCGTTTGCGTCAATCTTTCTTAGATGGCGGCATTGTGATGGCAATCAACCCAGTGGCGTATTCGTTTAACTTTGATCTCGATGTTGATGTGGTGTGCTCACCGGCTGATATGGTGGTTGAGCTTGCTGGTGTTGCCAAGGCTTTGGGTCTTTCTACCTGCGGCGTTGAGGTTGATGTCGATGAATCTCATCAAACCATTGCCAACACACTAAAAGAGGCAGAGCAGGGCAGCATCATTTTGGGCAACTCGGCCATGATGCATCCAGATTATTCGATCCTGCGACGTTTGGCAGCTTCGATTGCGACAGCTGCGAGTGTTGTTTGGGGTACGACAGGCTTTGGTGCAAATGACGTGGGCGCAACCTTCGCCGGTGCTGTTCCAACATCAGGCTTGAATGCATCGCAAATGCTCTCTGGAGGCACTGATACCTTGATGGTAGTGGGTGCTGAATTGGAACTTGATGCGGCCAATGCTGCTCAGGCACGAGAAGCGTTAGCGGATCAGAAAGTGATCGCAGTTGTTTCACACATATCAGATGTATTGGCTTCATCGGCGGATGTCATTCTGCCTTGTGGCGTAATTGCTGAAACTTCTGGCACCTTAGTGAATAACCAAGGTGATGTGCAGAGCTTTACCGGTGTGGTTCCGCCGCCAGGTGAGTCGCGCCCAGCGTGGAAGATTTTACGCGTGCTTGGCAACTTGGTTGATGTTGATGGCTTTGATTATCTTGATAGCCACGATGTTCGTAATGAGTTGCTTGGCGATCAAATTCAATTGCCAGTATCCAATGCAATGACAGAGAGTGTCGATCAATCTCGTCATTTGGTGAGTGGCATTCAGCGCATTGGTGATGTGCCAATGTACTCTATTGACGCCGTTGTGCGTCGCTCAACCGCACTGCAGCACACGCCTGACTCCTTTAAAGGTCAGGCACGCATTGCGTCAGACTTGGCAGAGCAAATTCAATTGGGTGCTTCGGGTCGTATTCGCGTTACTCAAGAAGCAGCAACAGTTGAAATTGAGGCAATTGCTGATGATTCGGTTGCATCTCAGTGCGTATGGCTACCTATCGGTGTCGCAGAAACAGCGTCGCTCGGTAATGGCTTTGCTGCTATCAGTGTGGAGAAGGCGTAATGGATGCATTGATTGAAGTTTATTACGCGCTTCCAGTTGTCGTTCAGATACTGCTGAAGATCGCTCTGATCATGTTCCCCTTGATGGGATTGGTGGCCTATTACACCTACGCCGAACGTAAAGTTATTGGCCATATGCAGGTTCGTCAGGGACCAAATCGAGTTGGCTTCTTTGGCTTCCGCATGTTGGGACTTGGACAGCCAATTGCCGATGCGGTTAAGTTGATGTTCAAAGAGATCATTATCCCAACTGGCGCGAATAAGGTTTTGTTCTTGCTAGCCCCTATGGTGATGTTAGCTCCAGCCTTGGCTGCATGGGCGGTATTTCCTTTTGATGTAGGCTTGGTGTTAGCTGATGTTAATGCCGGTCTTTTATATATCGTGGCGTTGAGCTCAATCGGTGTTTACGGCGTCATCATCGCAGGATGGGCGTCTAACTCTAA
>VMDJ01000023.1 GCA_008080925.1 Gammaproteobacteria bacterium | reverse complement strand
TCGAGCTTGGTGATACACATACCAGTGACACTGTTGATTTGCAGCGAACGCTTGAGTGACACCACATCTAACCAACCACAACGACGCTTACGGCCAGTGGTTGCGCCAAACTCATGGCCTTTCACACCCAAGTGTTCACCATCGTCATCAAACAATTCGGTTGGGAAAGGACCGCCACCAACACGTGTGGTGTATGCCTTCACAATACCCAACACATAATCGATATAGCATGGGCCCACACCCGTGCCTGATGCCGCACCACCCGCAGTCGTGTTAGACGAGGTTACGTACGGGTATGTACCGTGATCGATATCCAACAAGGCACCTTGTGCACCTTCGAACATCACACTGCGGCCCGCTTCACGCAAAGCATGCAGCTCACCAGTCACATCACAAATCATTGGACGAATCTGCTCTGCTTGCTCCAAGCCTTTATCTAAGACCATCTGGTAATCAACAGTATCCGCTTTGAAATAATGCTGTAGCGAGAAGTTGTGATACTCCATAACTTCGCGCAAACGCTCAGCAAAATGTTTCTCATCCAGCATCTCGCCTAGACGAATACCGCGACGAGATACCTTGTCTTCATAACAAGGGCCGATACCACGACCGGTTGTACCAATTGCCTTGTTACCACGAGCGACTTCACGCGCCTGGTCGAGTGCAATGTGGTACGGAAGGATCACAGGACATGACTCACTGATTCCCATGCGAGAACGTGCATTCACACCACTCTCTTCGAGCATGTTGAGCTCTTCAAGCAAGGCATCTGGTGAAAGAACGACACCATTACCAATCAAACAACGCACGTTTTCACGCAAGATGCCCGAAGGAATCAAGTGCAGAACGGTTTTCTTACCATCAATCACCAAGGTGTGGCCGGCGTTATGTCCGCCTTGAAAACGTACTACGGCATCAGCGCGATCAGTGAGCAGGTCAACGACCTTACCCTTACCTTCATCACCCCATTGCGTACCAATGACAACGACGTTCTTACCCATGTGTGTTCCTAAGTAGTTATTTGCTTTTGACGGGCGCTAATTGCCATCCCGCATCGGTTTTTTCTAGTTGTTCGGTGACCTGTGCTTCATCAGCAACAAAGGTTTCACCCGGTAATGCACGAATCACCACACGACCTGCCGCACGTAACTGTGCAATCGCCGCAAGTAATTCATCATCCATTTCTGCTGGCGCAACTACCGCACCCTGCGAGCTCATCGCTTCGCGTGAACCCAAGGCCATCAAGGCTTTTAAGTCGGTGCTGAAACCTGTTGCAGGACGCGCACGACCAAATTTTTCACCAACATGATCATAACGACCACCACGCGCAATCTCATTACCTTGCCCCGGTACAAATGCCGCGAAGACGACGCCAGTTTGGTAGTTGTAAGCACGCAGCTCGGCTAAATCGATATGCACAGAGGCATCCGGCATGCACACGGCCAAACGTTGACTCACTTGCTCAAGATATTCGATCGCATCGCTGACCGCCTGAGAAGCACCTTTGAGCTGCTCACGTGCGACAGACAGCACAGACGCATCACCGTTCAAATCGGCTAACGCTTCAAGATGACAACGCGTTTCACCTTTAACGCCAAATTCATCAAGCAGCGCATTAATTTCAGTTTTCGCTTTACGTTGCAGCGCTTCGAACAAACTCGCTTCTTGGTCTTTATCCAGTTGAGCGGTTTCGGCTAACGCGCGGTATACACCGACGTGACCTAAATCGAGATAAACCTCTGACAAACCTGCCAGACGCAAGGTCTCCATCATCAAGCAGAGAACTTCGACATCAGACTCTGGGCCTGCGTGACCATACACCTCAGCACCAACCTGAATCGGCGAGCGAGAAGCAGAGAAACCATCTGGACGCGTACGCAGCACTTCACCCACGTAACAAAGACGTGTTGTGCCCTGCTGCTGTAATTGGTGCGCATCGATACGCGCAACCTGCGGGGTGATGTCCGCACGAATACCTAACTGCTTACCCGATAGCTGATCGATAAAACGGAAGGTTTGATCTTGAAGATCAGCGCCACTGCCAGTGAGCAATGAATCCAAATGTTCAACTACCGATGGCATTACCAGGTGATAACCCCAGCTCGCATATAGATCGAGTACATCACGACGCAATTGTTCGAGCTGTGCCGCCTGCGCCGGTAGCAGCTCATCAATGCCATCAGGTAATAACCAACTTTTGCTTTGCATTCGATTTTATCTCGCCAGATACAACACCACTAAACCCAGCAACATCGTCATCAAACCCATCTTACGTATCGCGGCATCATCAATCTGCGCGACCATTTCCAGAGTCTTGCGGAATCGGTCTGGGCTCAAAAAGGGCAATATGCCTTCAATAACCAAAACCAGAGCGATGGCGGTAAAAAATTCCTGCCACATAGTTAACTTCCACAAAAAAACCGGGAATGACCCGGTCTGAGATTCGGACCTTCAAGCTGAGCATTTGGCTCGTCTTAAATTCCTCGAAATTTTCGCAAATCGAGGCCCGACTGTCCACGAAAAGGGGGCTTTTAAGCCCCCATCTCGGTGTTTTTATTTACGATTTGGCGATGTTGGATCGAAATAACGGAAAAACTCCGATTTAGGATCCAAAACCATCATGCTGGTGCCGCTGTCGAACACCTCACGATAAGCACGCAAGCTACGCCAGAAGGCATAAAACTCATCGTTCTTCTCAAAGGCTTTCGCATAAGTCGACGCTGCTACCGCATCACCCTCACCGCGCAGCAATTCAGCATCACGGTATGAGTTCGCTAGTATCTCGGTACGCTGACGATCCGCATCCGCTTGGATACGTTCTGCCGCTTCCGCACCTTGTGCACGAAGCTCAGACGCAACACGCTGACGCTCGGTACGCATACGCTCGTAAATAGTGTCACTGATCGAATCTTCAAAGTCGATCTGCTTCACGCGCACGTCAACGATCTCAACACCCAAGTCAGCGGCAGATTCATTTGCCTCACGCGCCAACTTCAGCATGATCTCTTTACGCTCACCCGAGACCACCTCTTGAATGGTGCGTTTACCAAACTCGTCACGCAGTGCTGCGTTAATACGAGCTGATAACAAGCGATCGGTTTGTGTCTGACTACCACGTGTTGAACGGAAGTACTGTGCCACGTCAGATATACGCCACTTAGCGTATGAATCTACGACCACGAACTTCTTCTCTACGGTCAAGAAGCGCTCTGCTTTCAAGTCCAAGGTTTGGATACGACGGTCAAAGGTCTGCGCGTTTTGCACTAATGGCAGCTTAAAGTGCAAACCTGGCTCATAGCTTGAGTCGACGATTTCACCTAGTTGCAAACGTAACGCCGCTTGATTTTCATTCACGATAAAGAACGATGCATTCGCTAATGCTGCACCTAGACCAAGAATGATCAGTAAAACAATGCCTTTATTCGAGTTCATTAGCGACCACCTCGCTCACGAGACAAACTTCCGCGGTTCGCTCGACTATCTATATTGATTTGATCAGTAGAGGCTGAGGTATCTACACCAAAGCTAGACTGAGGTGCCGTATTTCTAGGCGCCGTCATCGGTTGTTGCTGCATGATGCGATCTAACGGTAGGTACGTCAGGTTTCCACCATTACCCTCACCGTTGTTGTTCAACAGGACCTTGGCACTCTTTGCCAGGACTTCTTGCATGGTCTCAAGGTACAAACGCTCACGGGTAACTTTGGGTGACCCTTCATACTCTTTGAGTAGAGACAAGAAACGCTGAGATTCACCGTCAGCTTCTGCAGTCACTTTGGCTTTGTATGCTTTCGCATCTTCAATCAAACGCGCTGCAGCACCACGTGCACGAGGCACAACGTCGTTAGCGTAAGCTTGTGCTTGGTTTTGCAGACGCTCTTTATCCTCACGCGCTTTGATTGCATCAGCAAACGCATCACGAACCGCCTCAGGTGGCTGAGCATCTTGAATGTTTATATTGGTGACAATTAGACCGGTGCGGTACAGATCGAGTAACTCTTGGGTGCCACTCTGAAGAGCAATCGCGATACCACCACGATTCTCTGTCATGATCTCATCAAGCTTAGACTTACCTACGACTTCACGTAGTGCTGACTCCATCGAGTCATTGATGGTCTGGCCTGGATTCGCATCTTGGAACAGGAAGTCAGCTGCGTCTTGGATACGGAACTGAACTTCAACCGTGACGTCGACGATGTTCTCGTCCTTGGTCAGCATTTGTGCACGTTGAACGAATTTATTCACTTGGTCGACATTTACCGCTTGGTAACTATCTATAAAAGGGATCTTAAAATGCGGACCAGGACCTACAACGGAATGATAAGCGCCAAAGCGTTGAACAACGCCACGCTCAGCAGGTTCGATGATGTAGAAGCTGTTAATTGCACCAGCGATAATGATAGCTACGAGAACACCTAAGCCAATCAGACCAAAACCACCGCTAGGTGCTTGACCAGAGTCGCCGCTATTACCGCCGCCTTTACCGCCAAACAGGCCGCCCATCTTTTGTTGCAGCTTGCGCACTACTTCATCAAGGTCAGGAGGTCCTTGATCGTTGCCTCGGTTACCCCAAGGATCTTTATTGTTGCCGCCATTTCCAGGCTCGTTCCAGGCCATGCCTTTCTCCGGTACTACAGATAATTAATAAAAGAAGTCTAACAAAAGACTAATACTCAGGTTCGGTTGTTGGCCACTGATTAGCCACCCAATCATGGTGTTTTCTTAGTCGTTCATACTCTCGACGCGGCAACTGAACTTCAAGTTCCCATCCCCCGTCGTCTGTATGGGTTTCTCTATGGATTTTACCCACCTCGAACAAGGTGGCACGGATCTTCCCGTGTCGTGGCTCAACCACAAGCTTGGTAATGATGTTTTGATCACCAAACAATGCCGACAACGCTTCGGCCAATAGATCTAAACCTGTGCTCTGCTGCGCAGATAGCCACACCGACTCAGGCTTACCATCATCAGCATACAAAATACGTGGCTGATGATCTTCAAGCAGATCGATCTTGTTGTAGACCAGTAATCGCGGCGTCTCATCCGCACCGATCTGCTCTAAGACATCATCGACTTCTGCAATATTCTCTGCGCGCTGCGTGCTAGCAACATCGATGACATGAATGAGCAAATCCGCTTCTATAGTTTCTTGCAACGTACTTTTAAACGCTGCCACCAAGTCATGTGGCAAACGCGAAACGAAACCCACGGTATCTGCTAAGACCACTTCTCCACCGGACAACAATGGCAAACGACGCAGCGTTGGGTCCAAGGTTGCGAAGAGCTGATCCTGTGCATACACCCCAGCATCGGTTAGTGCATTAAACAAGGTCGACTTACCCGCATTGGTATAACCCACCAAAGAGACAGTCGGCACCTCATTGCGTTTACGTGCACGTCGATTTTGATCGCGCTGATTATCAACCTTGGCTAAACGCTTTTTTATCTGCTCAATACGGGCGCCCAGCAATCGACGGTCGGTTTCAAGTTGGGTCTCACCCGGACCACGCAGACCAATACCACCCTTCTGACGCTCTAAGTGAGTCCAACCTCGTACCAAGCGAGTCGAGAGATGCTGAAGCTGTGCAAGCTCAACCTGCAACTTACCTTCATGTGATCGCGCTCGTTGCGCAAAGATATCCAGAATCAGACCGGTTCTATCAAGCACGCGGCATTCAAACATAGCTTCGAGGTTACGTTCCTGACTGGGACTGAGATTGTGGTCAAAGATCACCAACTGAGCTTCGTGATGCTTAACACACTGATCGATCTCTTCCGCTTTACCTGAACCCACGTATAAACGTTTATCAGGCGCATCGCGGCTACCGGTAATCAGCTCAAGCGGATCTGCACCCGCAGACAATGCGAGCTCGCGGAATTCATGTAGTTCTTCGGGATCTGGCTGACCGTAACGTGCAATGTGAACCAATATCGCCCGCTCGCCAATTTGCGGACGATCAAACATCAATATTTACAGCATAAAAGTGGCTACACGTGGACAAACAACAACCCGTGCAAAAAGAAATTATTCTTCGTCAATCGGCATATTGACGTTACGAGCAGGCACAATAGTCGAAATCGCGTGCTTATAAACCATCTGACTGACATTGTTCTTCAACAACACCACAAACTGATCGAAAGAATCGACCGTACCTTGAAGCTTGATACCGTTCACCAAAAAAATGGAAACCGGAATACGCTCTTTGCGCAGTGCATTGAGAAAGGGATCTTGAAGTGTCTGACCTTTTGCCATTGTTCTTTTTCTCTGTTGTTCTTTTTGTTTGGCAAGGGGTTAACCTTGTATATGCGGATTAGAACACTGGGCCAATCAAAAAACCACCGTAAAAAGTATTATTTTTTCTAATGACTTCAATAGCTTGAGTTTTTTAGCGGGTCTCTAGAAAGTCCTGACATGCCGCCAATACTGGCTTTCCGGCAAGCTGATCATTCTCATCCAACCAGTGCGCCGATTCCTCAGACCGCAGCCAGGTAATCTGGCGTTTCGCTAACTGCCTTGTGGCCGCAATCCCTTTTTCAACCATCGCTGCCTGATCACACTGCCCATCGAGGTATTCCCACATCTGGCGATAGCCGACACAGCGCATCGATGGCATATCCAAATTCAAATCACCCCGTGCCATCAATTTTTCAACTTCCTGCTCAAAGCCCTGCGCCAACATCAACTCAAATCGTTGTGCAATGCGCTCATGCAAAATCGGGCGATCCGGCGACTTGACCAGCTTCAATGCACGATAAGGCATCGGCTCACCCTGCTCGGCTTGTTGTAACTCAGTGAGGGTTTTGCCCGTTTGTTGAAAAACTTCGAGTGCGCGCAAGGTTCGCTGTGGATCATTTGCGTGAATACGCTCACCTGCGACAGGATCAATCTTACAGAGCTCAGCATGTAAAACTGCCAGGCCTTCATTCTCAGCACGTTCCGCAAAATGCTGACGCACCTCAGGATCGGAAGCCGGTAAACGCGATAAACCATATTGAAGTGCGCGGTAGTACAACATAGTGCCGCCGACCAAGCATGGCACCTTGCCTCGATCAGTGATCTCGCCCATCAATTGCAACGCATCACGACGAAAGTTTTCTGCGGAGTAAGCTTCACTTGGATCACAGATATCCACCAACGCATGTGGGTAGCGTGCAAGCTCATCCGGTGCTGGCTTTGCGGTACCGATATTCATATCACGGTAGATCAATGCCGAATCGACACTGATTAACTCAAGCGGTAATTGATCAAACAACTCCATCGCAAGCGCCGTCTTACCTGAGGCCGTTGGCCCCATGATAAAAATCGCGGGCGGTAATGCATTACTCATCTGCCACGCAAAAACAGCTTGTCGAGCTCAGTCATACTCAACTGCGTCCATGTCGGACGACCGTGATTACACTGCCCTGCTCTTTCTGTACGTTCGATATCACGCAGTAAGGCATTCATCTCATCAATCGTTAAACGACGATTAGCTCTTACCGACCCATGACACGCCATAGTCCCTAGCACTTCATTCAATGATTCACGAATTCGTGAGCTCTCGCCATACATCGCCAAATCAGAAAGCACATCGCGCAACAATCTTTCGACATCCGCATTACGCAGTAATGCCGGCACAGAACGCACAACAACATTCGCATCGGATAAGCGATCCACCTGCAAACCTAACTGATCAAAAATCTCACCTTGCTGCTCAGCCAAATCCGCCTCTCGCGAACTCACTGACACACTGATCGGCACAAGCAACGGCTGACTGGTAATGCCATCACCATCCATCGCCAACTTAAACGCCTCATAGGTGATGCGCTCATGTGCCGCATGCATATCGACTAAAACTAGCCCATCGGTGTTTTGCGCTAGGACATACACGCCATGTAATTGTGCAATAGCAAAACCCAGCGGGGGCACCTCATCATCAGCGTGCTCAGACATGGGCGTCGATGCCATATTCGGCTGCTGCCACTGCGATGAGGCCTCGTATCGCGCAAGTGATTCCGCAACACCTAACTGTAGACCACTTTGTTGCGGTGATGCATTCAAGTTATAGGACGGACTTTGCATATCAGCAGATAAATTACCCACAAAGCTTGTCGCCCCCGGCGCAGTCGCAGCTTCAGGGCGCACATCAGCTAACACTTGATGCAAAGTACGGAAGATAAAGTCATGCACCATGCGACCTTCACGGAAACGCACTTCATGTTTTGTCGGATGAACATTCACATCCACCAACACAGGGTTCAATTCAAGAAAGACCACATAAGCCGGATGACGACCGTGATACAAAACATCTGCAAACGCTTGGCGAACAGCATGTGTCACTAACTTATCGCGCACCATGCGGCCATTCACATAAAAGTGCTGCATATCTGCTTGGCTACGCGAGAACGTTGGCTTAGCAACCCAGCCATACATCTTTAAGCCTGCGGCTTCGTGTTCAAAGTGCAGCGCATTCTCTATGAAAGCATCACCCACTAAGCCACTAATACGTCGCTCTTGAGAAGCACGATCATTTGCTGCCAAGGCTTTAAACGACTGCCGACCATTATGCGACAAGCTAAATGCCACATCAGGTCTCGCCAGTGCGAGTCGGCGCACCACTTGCTCGATGTGAGAGAACTCAGTCTTTTCTGTTTTTAAAAACTTACGTCGCGCTGGGGTGTTGTAGAAAAGGTCATTGACCTCAATGGTCGTACCGACAGGATGCGCTGCCGGTTTAAGTTCTTCAGCGCCCGGCATGGCTTGCCAAGCATGTTCTTCGGTTTGCTCACGCGAGGTCAGCATCAAACGCGATACAGACGCAATCGAGGGTAACGCTTCACCACGAAAGCCCATACTTTGGATACGCTCAAGATCTTCTAGCGAGCCCACCTTACTGGTAGCGTGTCGTGATAACGCCAGTGGAATATCTTCTGCATAGAGCCCATGACCGTTATCGGTAATGCGCAGCGTCTTCACACCACCTTGCATCACTTCAACATCAATCTTCGAGGCGCCTGCATCCAAGCTGTTCTCAACTAGCTCTTTGACCACAGATGCAGGACGCTCAACCACTTCGCCAGCAGCGATTTGGTTAACCAGAAGAGATGGAAGCGCATGAATTCGATTCGGCATGCTGCGCATTCTGCCATGTGGCGCGAAGCCATTCAGCAAAAAGCCCGCTTAGCGGGCTTTCGAATTAACTTTGCGGGATATGCAGTACCTGTCCGATGCGGATACGTCGCGCATCAGAGATACGATTGTGTGACTTCAGATCATTCAAACTGACCTCATAACGATCAGCGATCTCAGATAAGGTATCCCCTCGCGAGATCACATGTTGCTTTGGCTTACCCTCAAGCACTTGCTGAGCAATCTTGGTATCGGGTGGAGGCGTTTCTTCAAAATAGGCTCGAACACCATTAACAATCGACTTAGCGATCTTTTCTTGATGCTTACCATTGGTTAAGCGGCGCGCCTCGTTAGGGTTTGAGATAAAGCCGGTTTCAACCAACATCGAAGGAATATCCGGTGACTTCAACACCATAAAGCCCGCATTTTGAACACGCCGGCTGTGCATCTTGCCAATCTTATCGAGCTCTCTATGCACCTTCTCTGCCGCCTTGTAGCTTGCCTCTTGTGACCCAGTACGTGACAGATCCAACAAAGTCTTAGCTACATCATCCGACACGTCACTAATTGCGACACCACCGGCTAGATCAGAGGCGTTTTCACGATTGGCTAACCAACGTGCCATCTCTGAGCTAGCGCCACGATTTGATACCACAAAGACCGATGCACCATGCACGTGACTCTTGTGGAACGCATCTGCATGAATCGAGACAAATAAATCCGCATCATGTTTACGTGCAATCTGGGTGCGTTTGCGCAGTGGGATGTAGTAGTCGCCACTACGGACGAGTACTGCACGCATTCCCGGCTGCGCATCAATCAGTCGTTTAACACGACGTGCAATTTGCAGAGTCACACGCTTCTCATGCGCTTTACCACGGAGACCGATCGCACCCGGATCTTTCCCACCATGACCTGCATC
>VMDJ01000136.1 GCA_008080925.1 Gammaproteobacteria bacterium | reverse complement strand
TTTAGATTAGAATGCCGCGCCTATCGTCGCACACCGGAAAGGCCAACCATGCCGGACGGGTGTTCAACTAAACCAACAAGGGGAGGGAGCGCGATGAATCCTTTACTAGATACAACAGCACTTATGGTGGGCCTTGAGCTCATGATTCTCGGCATGGGAATGGTGTTTGTTTTCCTAACTGTTCTCATTATGGCGCTGCGCGTCATGTCAGCGATTGCTGCACGATTCCCAGATCCAGCACCTGAAAGCAGTGCGCCTGCCGCAAGTGGTGCTATCACCCCAACCTCAAACGTTAAGCTCGTTGCCGTTATCGGTGCAGCGATTGCTCGTTATCGCTCAGCTCAAAACAGCTGATCGTTACAATCCGTTTTAATAAGAATTAAGAGCCTCCTATGACTCAACAAAAACTTGCTATCACTGATGTCGTTTTGCGCGACGCCCATCAATCTCTCTTTGCAACACGTCTTCGTTTAGACGACATGCTGCCTATTGCTGAGAAGCTCGATCAGATTGGTTACTGGTCATTAGAGTCTTGGGGTGGCGCGACATTTGACTCTTGTATTCGTTACTTGGGTGAAGATCCATGGGAGCGTTTGCGCGAGCTTAAAAAGGCGATGCCAAATACACCACAGCAAATGTTGTTCCGTGGGCAAAACATTTTGGGTTATCGCCATTACGCCGATGACGTTGTTGAAAAGTTTGTTGAGCGTTGTGCCACAAACGGCATCGATGTATTCCGCATCTTTGATGCGATGAATGACCTACGTAACCTTGAGACATCGGTTAAAGCAACGTTAAAAGTTGATAAGCACGCACAAGGCACTTTGTCTTACACGGTAAGTCCTGTTCATGACCTGGATTACTGGGTCAACATGGGTAAGTCACTTCAGGACATGGGTTGTCACTCAATTGCCATTAAAGATATGGCTGGCTTGTTAACGCCTTATGTTGCTTATGAGTTGGTTAAACGTTTGAAGGCAACGGTTAACATTCCTATTGCTTTGCATTGCCACGCAACAACAGGTTTAAGTACAACCACCTTGATAAAAGCTGCCGAGGCAGGCATTGATATGGTGGATACTGCCATCTCTTCAATGTCGATGACCTATGGTCATTCTTCAACCGAAGCTGTGGTATCAATTTTAGAAGGCACTGAGCGTGACACTGGCTTGAATATGAAAGCCCTTGAAGAAATCGCTGCTTACTTCCGTGATGTGCGTAAGAAATATGCGAAGTTCGAAGGGTCTCTACGTGGTACAGATTCACGCATCTTGGTTGCACAAGTCCCTGGCGGCATGTTGACCAACATGGAAAGCCAGCTTAAAGAGCAGGGTGCAGCTGATCGTTTAGATGAAGTGCTCGAAGAGATTCCTCGTGTTCGTAAAGACCTGGGTTATTTGCCACTCGTAACACCAACCTCTCAAATCGTTGGCACGCAAGCCGTGTTAAACGTACTTACTGGTGAGCGTTATAAAAGTATTACGAAAGAAACCTCTGGCGTTCTTAAAGGTGAGTACGGTGCGACTCCAGCGCCTGTCGATAAAGAACTTCAACAGCGTGTACTTGAAGATGGCCAAGAGCCCATTACCTGCCGCCCAGCAGATTTGCTTGAGAACGAATTGCAATCACTGACAGATGAATTCGAAACAGTGGCAAAAGAAAAATCATTGCGCGTTGCTGATGAGCAAATTGATGACGTGCTGACGTATGCCTTGTTCCCGCAAATTGGTATGAAGTTCCTTGAGAACCGCGACAACCCATCTGCGTTTGAGCCTGTGCCTACCGGTGAGCCTGAAGTGGCTGCACCTGCATCATCAGGTTCAACTGAAGCCTACACAGTCGTTGTTGATGGCCATGCGTATAACGTTAGTGTTGGACCTGGCGGTAAGGTCGCTGACATTCAATCTGCACCAGCCGCTGTTACTACGGCTGTACCAGCACCCGCTGCCGGTGGTGCGGGACAAGCGGTTCCAGCGCCATTAGCTGGCAACATCTTTAAGATCAATACTGCCGCAGGCCAAATGGTGAAATCCGGTGATGTCATCATGGTGCTCGAAGCGATGAAGATGGAAACCGAAGTACGCGCACCTAGTGATGGTGTTGTACAAACGATCAACGTTAAGGAAGGTGACGTGGTTCAAGTTGGCGACACACTGATCACGCTGGGTTAAGGGTTACATCATGGAAGCAGGATTTGAGGCCCTTTGGCTATCAATGGGATTGGCCAACTTTGAGTGGGACCAGTTATTGATGATTGGCGTGGGTGGCTTACTAATGTACTTAGCCATCCTAAAAGGTTTTGAGCCGTTATTACTTTTGCCTATCGGTTTCGGCTGCGTTCTTGCCAACATTCCAGTTGCAGGGCTAGCCGAGGATGCTATCGGTCACCTTTTGATGGAAGGTACGCAAGCACAGCTGCAAATGCTTGCCACTACCTTGGGTTCTTCTGTCGAAGAATTGAAGTATGCCGTCAAGCACATGACCTCAGAACAAGCATTTGCAGCCAAACAGTTGGCAGAACAGCAGGGCTTCACTCCTGGCATGTTAAACATGTTTTATCAGGTTGCCATCGGTTCTGGTGTTGCACCTTTGTTGATCTTCATGGGCGTTGGTGCGCTAACGGACTTTAGTGCATTGATTGCGATGCCGCGCACCTTGTTGCTTGGTGCAGCTGCACAGTTCGGCATTTTCTTTACTTTGATTGGTGCACTAGCACTGAACGTGATTCCAGGCTTTAACTTCACCTTAGCTGATGCTTCAGCGATTGCGATCATTGGTGGTGCTGATGGTCCTACAGCCATCTTCTTGGCATCAAAGTTAGCCCCTGATCTTTTGGGAGCGATTGCCGTTGCTGCTTATTCTTATATGGCATTAGTACCCATCATCCAGCCTCCAATCATGAAGCTGTTGACAACTGAAGCTGAGCGTAAAGTTGAAATGATGCAACTTCGCCCAGTAAGTAAAACCGAAAAGATCATGTTCCCATTGATGGTGTTGATGCTTTGCGTGCTGTTCCTGCCATCGGCTGCGCCACTGATTGGCATGTTGACTTTTGGTAACTTGTTGCGTGAGTCAGGTGTGGTAGATCGTCTAAGCAAAGCGGCACAAAACGAGATCATCAATACCGTCACCATCATCCTAGGTCTGTCAGTAGGCTCTAAGCTTCAAGCAGACAAATTCTTAAGCGTGGAAACACTCGGCATTTTGGCGCTTGGCGCTGTCGCATTTGCGGTCGGTACTGCAGCGGGCATCATGATGGGTAAAGCGATGCATCGACTATCTGGCGGCAAAGTAAACCCGCTAATTGGTGCCGCGGGTGTATCTGCGGTTCCGATGGCGGCGCGCGTTGTGAATAAGGTTGGTCTTGAAGCCAATCACCATAACTTCTTGCTCATGCATGCGATGGGGCCAAATGTTGCTGGCGTTATCGGCTCAGCCGTTGCAGCGGGTGTTTTACTCGCGGTTGTGGGCGGAAATTAAGCCTAATTTGTGGTCCTTGAGAGCAGGGACCACAATATCGTCCATTAGCACTTATAAATATTGCTATTTCTCTAGTGTTTTCATAGAATTGCGCGCTTATGTTGTCGCAGCTTCCAGAACGTGCTGATCCGATTCGACTTTGTGAGTCAGATAGGCAGTTTGAAGGGGTTGTGAAACTGCACGATTTGCAGCGATTAGGTGCCTTTTTGGCCTCAACCGAGGGTGAAATGCGCTATTCGCTTCTCTTTACCCGTGATGTTGATCGCCGCCGAGTGATTAAAGGTCATGTGGAAGGTGAATTGCAGATCATTTGCCAGCGATGCCTTGGCGCCATGCCTTTGCCAATCGACTCAGATTGGCAACTTGCCGTGGTAACCGGGTTTCAACAGGCTGAACAGCTACCTGAGGAATACGATCCTTTGCTAGTTGAAGAAGACACGATTGTGCTTCGTGACCTGATTGAAGATGAGTTGATATTAGCAGTGCCATCAGCCGCGCGACATGAACCGGATCAATGTGCCGTTCAGTTAACTGACTACCAAGAAGAGGTAGAAGAGGAAACTGAGGCACCTGAAGCATCCGACAACCCGTTTGCGGTTCTTGCTCAAATGAAGAGCAAAGGATCGGATGTAAATTAAGTAGTCTTTGAGGACAGAACAATGGCAGTTCAAAAGAACCGTAAAACTCCTTCTAAGCGTGGCATGCGTCGTTCGCATGACGGTTTGAAGTCAGAAACTTTGTCAGTTGATCCAACTTCTGGTGAAACTCATTTGCGTCACAACGTAAGCGCTGACGGTTTTTACCGCGGCCGTAAAGTCGTTTCTAAGTAATACGACTCAGATGCCGGAGTGGTGTGTGGATAATTGCACACCCCCGGCTTCTTGCTATCTACAGTGACAAAAACAATAACAATTGCACTGGATGCTATGGGCGGCGACCACGGCGCACCCGTCGTTGTCCCTGCCGCTCTTGCTTATCACGCTAAAAATCCCTCTTGCCATTTAATTCTTGTTGGTAAGGAAGAGGTAATTCGCCAACATCTACCTGGCGGTAAAGCGCCTGAAGGCATCTCTCTACACCAAGCGAGCGAAGTGGTGGAGATGGATGAATTGCCATCTAAAGCGTTGCGCGGCAAAAAAGATTCTTCTATGCGTGTTGCCATCAACCTTGTCAAGGAAGGGGATGCTGACGCTTGCGTGAGTGCTGGTAATACTGGCGCTTTAATGGCAACAGCACGCTTTGTATTAAAAACCATTCCCGGCGTAGATCGCCCAGCTATTTGTAGTGCGTTGCCGTCCACAGGTGGTCATTGTCACGTGCTTGACTTGGGCGCCAATATTGATTCAAGCGCACAACATTTATATGAATTTGCAGTCATGGGTTCTGAGTTGGTGACTGCTCTCGAGGGCAAAGACTCACCTCGTGTTGCGCTTCTAAATATCGGCCAAGAAGAAATCAAGGGCATCGAAGAAGTCAAAAAAGCTCACGAGCTGCTAAAACAGAGCCACCTGAACTACAAAGGCTATGCCGAGGGTGATGACATTTTCACTAGCGGCGAGTTTGATGTGATTGTTTGTGATGGCTATATCGGCAATGTGGCACTGAAAAGTGCGGAAGGCGTTGCCAAAATGATTAAACATTTCTTGGGTGTCGAATTTAAACGCAACTTTTTCACAAAGATTTCAGCTCTCATTGCAATGCCGGTTCTGAAAGCTTTAGCTCGACGCATTGATCCACGCAGGTACAATGGAGCAAGTTTGCTGGGACTCAACGGAATCGTTATTAAAAGTCACGGCGGAGCGGATGCCAAATCATTTGCAAATGCTATTGGTATTGCTCGAAAAGAAGTTGAAGCCAATGTCGCGGCGCGTATCTCAGAACAGGTCAGCGCGCGACTTAAAGGATAAGGTCTACTGAATGACGTTGTACGCACGAATCACTGGAACAGGCAGCTACCTTCCCGAGTATGTTCGTACAAATCACGAACTCGAAAAAATGGTGGATACTAGTGACCAGTGGATCACTGAACGTACCGGCATTAAGCAACGCCACATTGCTGCAGAGGGTGAAACAACTGTCGATCTCGCAGAACAGGCAGCACTAAAAGCAATCGAAGCCTCTGGCAAAAAACCTGAAGATATCGACCTCATTGTTTTAGCCACTACATCACCCGATAAAGTTTTCCCCAGTTCAGCGTGTTTACTGCAACAGCGATTAGATATCCATGGCTGCACAGCATTTGATATCCAAGCGGTTTGTACAGGCTTTATTTACGCCATTGCTACGGCTGAAAAGTTTATTAAATCCGGGACGCATAAATGTGCGTTGGTAATCGGTGCGGAAACGTTTTCACGCTTGGTCGATTGGACTGATCGCGGCACCTGCATTTTGTTTGGCGATGGCGCTGGTGCGGTTGTTTTAGAAGCCTCTGAAGAAACCGGTATTCTTTCCACGCATCTGCATGCAGATGGATCTTACGAAAATTTATTACATGTGCCCGGCGGCCCGTCACGTGGTTATGATATCGAACTAGACCTTGGCGAAGCTGACAAGGTCCACATGCG
Source organism: Gammaproteobacteria bacterium (assembly GCA_008080925.1). Taxonomy (GTDB): domain Bacteria; phylum Pseudomonadota; class Gammaproteobacteria; order Chromatiales; family Chromatiaceae; genus VMDJ01. The sequence continues at coordinate 4,053 of VMDJ01000136.1, read as the reverse complement.
CGGCAATGAAGTCTTCAAGATGGCGGTTAATACTCTGGGTCGCATAGTAGATGAAACACTCTCAGCCAACCAGATGAAGAAAACCGACATCGATTGGTTAGTTCCACACCAAGCAAACATCCGCATTATTAATGCAACAGCTCGTAAGCTAAACATGAGCATGGATAATGTGGTGGTGACTGTCGATAAACACGGTAATACATCTGCAGCCTCTGTGCCATTAGCGCTTGATGTTGCGGTACGCGATGGACGTATTCAGCGCGGCGAAACAGTTTTACTCGAAGCCTTTGGTGGTGGTTTCACCTGGGGTTCGGTTCTTCTTAAATTCTAATTCACGAAGATTTCCACTATGACTAATTTTGCAGTGACGTTCCCCGGTCAAGGCTCTCAATCGGTAGGCATGCTGGCTGATTTGGCTGAAGCATATCCTTTAGTTAAAGCCACATTTGAAGAGGCGAGTGATGCCCTTGGCAAAAATCTTTGGTTGATGTCGCAAGAGGGACCTGCGGAAGAACTCAACATGACTGCAAATACTCAGCCCGCCATGCTGACCGCAGGCATTGCTGTTTGGCGCGTGCTCCAAGAGCAAACCAACCAGCGGCCTGAAATGCTGGCTGGTCACAGCTTAGGTGAGTACACCGCTATGGTAGCAAGTGGTGTGATTGATTTCGCGGATGCAGTAAAGCTTGTCGCTGCGCGAGGTGAGTTCATGCAAACCGCAGTGCCCTCTGGTCAAGGGGCTATGGCAGCGATTTTAGGTTTAACCGACGATCAAGTTAGTGATGTCTGCGAGCAGGCTGCACAAGATGAAGTGGCTTCAGCGGTTAACTTTAATTCGCCGGGTCAGGTTGTTATTGCTGGTAATGCTGCTGCGATCGCACGAGCGATTGAGTTAGCAACAGAAGCTGGCGCTAAGCGTGCACTTCCTCTAGATGTATCAGTTCCATCACATTGTGCTTTGATGAAACCCGCAGCTGAGCAGTTGGCTGCAATGATGCAAGGTATGACATTTAACACACCTACTATTCCAGTCATTCAGAACGTCAATGTGGCGAGCACAAACGATATCCCATCAATTCAAAGCGCCTTAGCAGAACAGCTTTATAGCCCGGTGCGTTGGGTTGAGACCATTGAAAGCATCTCGGATGAGGGTATTGAAACCATCATTGAGGCAGGTCCTGGCAAAGTGCTTTCGGGTTTGTGTAAACGTATCGATAAATCTTTAACTGCGCTGCCGGTGTTATGCCCAGCGTCATTAGAAAAAGCATTGGAGAATATCAATGGCTGATTCAACTATTGCATTAGTAACTGGCGCAAGCCGCGGCATCGGTAAGGCAATTGCCGAGCAATTAGGCAAGCAGGGCATGACTGTTATCGGAACAGCAACATCAGAAGGTGGTGCTGATGCCATTTCTGCTTATATGAAAGAAGTGGGTATTTCGGGACAGGGCATGATGCTTGATGTTTCTGATGACGCGTCGGTTGAATCTGTAATTGAAAAAATCACTTCGGAATACGGCGCCATTACCGTGCTTGTTAATAACGCAGGTATTACCCGCGATAATTTATTGATGCGTATGAAAACCGACGAGTGGGATGCAGTTATCAACACCAATCTGACGTCGCTTTACCGTGTGGTTAAGGCTTGCTTGCGTCCAATGATGAAGGCTAAAACAGGTCGTATTATCAATATCGCTTCAGTTGTTGGGGCTAGCGGTAATGCAGGTCAAACAAACTACTCTGCAGCTAAAGCAGGTATGGTCGGCTTCACTAAGTCACTAGCACAAGAAGTTGGATCTCGCGGCATCTCAGTCAACGCGGTTGCTCCAGGTTTTATTGACACAGATATGACCAAAGAACTACCTGATGCGCAGAAAGAAGCACTACTTTCAGCTATCCCTATGGCGCGCTTAGGTCAGGCACATGAGATCGCTGCAACCGTTGGATTTTTAGCCTCAGATGCGGCTGCTTACATTACCGGTGAAACCATTCATGTGAATGGCGGTATGTACATGGCGTAAGCCACGCTAAGGCACTGATTTTTAATATCTATTTAATGAGGTAAGTATTCTAAGCAAAACCCTATGAAGATGGACGTTTTGCCATTAGAATACGTGCCTAATGCGTAATATTTAAAGCTACGCACTTTTGGAGGAAACTTTTAAATGAGCACTATTGAAGAACGCGTAAAGAAGATTGTAGTTGAGCAGCTGGGTGTTGCAGAAGACGAAGTAACTAATGAGGCTTCATTCGTTGACGATCTAGGCGCGGACTCACTGGACACCGTTGAATTGGTAATGGCGTTGGAAGAGGAATTTGAAACTGAAATTCCAGACGACAAAGCTGAAACTATTACTACCGTTCAGCAAGCTATCGATTACGTGAATGCGAACAGCTAATCACGTTTGATGCTAGCAAAGCCGTTAGAGTTGATTTTCAGCTCTGCGGCTTTCGTTTTTATACGATCAAAAAAACAAAAGGGTAATCTCCCATGTCTTACGCTAATCAACGAAGAGTTGTCGTAACTGGCTTAGGTCTTATTTCTCCTGTTGGCTGTGATGTCGAAACTGGCTGGAATAACATCAAAGAGGGTAAGAGCGGTATTAAGCCAATCACCCACATGGAAATCGAACCATTCAGCGTTCATTTCGGTGGTCCTATCTATGACTTCCCGCTTGAAGATTACATCTCTAAGAAAGATGCAAAAAAAATGGATCCTTTCCAGCATTACGGTATTGCTGCGGGCATTCAGGCAATCAAAGACAGTGGTATCGAGATTACCGAAGAAAATGCTAAGCGTATCGGTGTTGCGGTAGGCTCAGGCATCGGTGGTATCGGTGGCATCGAAAACGGCTATGGCGCTTATTTGAAAGGTGGTCCACGTAAGATTTCACCTTTCTTCGTACCTGCCAATATCATTAATATGGTCGCAGGCAACTTGTCGATCATGTTTGGCCTTAAAGGTCCAAATATCTCAATCGTTTCTGCGTGTTCTACTGGCGCTCACAACATTGGTGATGCAATGCGAATGATCCAGTACGGCACAGTAGATGCCATGGTTGCTGGTGGTTCTGAGTTTGCGACCACACCAACAGGCTTAGGTGGTTTCGCAGCAGCTCGTGCACTGTCTACTCGTAACGATGATCCACAAGCAGCGAGTCGCCCATGGGATCGTGATCGTGATGGTTTCGTTCTTTCTGATGGTGCGGGTGTTGTTATGCTTGAAGAGCTTGAGCATGCGAAAGCACGTGGAGCAAAGATTTATGCCGAGCTAGTAGGTTCAGCAATGAACTCTGACGCATATCACATGACCTCTCCATCGCCAGGCGGTGAGGGTGCATCTGAATGTATGCTTTTAGCGTTAAAAGATGCTGGTGTTAACAAAGAAGATGTTGGCTACATCAATGCGCACGGTACATCGACGCCTGCAGGCGACGTAGCTGAAACCATGGCCGCAAAACGTGCTTTTGGTGATCATGCGTACAAACTGTGCGTAAGCTCAACTAAATCAATGACTGGCCACATGCTGGGTGCAGCCGGTGGCGCAGAGGCACTATTCACCGTGTTGGCGCTTCGTGATCAAGTTATGCCACCTACAATTAACCTTGATAATCCAGATGAGCAATGTGATCTTGATTACGTTCCTCATACTGCGCGTGATGCAAGCTTTGATGTTGCCATCTCGAATTCATTCGGCTTTGGTGGCACTAACGGCAGCCTCGTTTTCCGTCGCTGGAAGGACTGAGTTACACCATGACTCAGACCTGGATCAATGGTCTAGCCGCTGATCCAACCCTCAGCAAGGATCGCGGTCTTCAATTTGGTGATGGTCTTTTTGAAACTATCGCCGTCATAAATGGCGCCCCACGCTTGTGGGAACGTCATTTTTTTCGTCTTCATGATGGCTGTAAGCGACTGGGAATCGAATGTCCCGACGAAAGTGAAGTCAAAGCAGCCATTGAGGCTCTGGAAGTCAATCAAGATCGAGCTGTACTCAAACGCATTGGGACTGCAGGGAGTGCTTCTCAGGGGTACGCAAGAGTAGGGGATGCG
>VMDJ01000029.1 GCA_008080925.1 Gammaproteobacteria bacterium | reverse complement strand
ACCTAAGGCACCTCGAACGAGGCGCGGACATTAAAGAGTAGAGAGAGGGGAGTCAAGGCCAGCGGGCTGGCTTGAGCGACTGAGGTCTTATTTCATAAGTTCCTGAGTGACGAAGAGGTATCCGAGAACACCTGAGATTACGATGGCTAATGAGGTCTGTAGAACGATGCAAACACCTGGGATATCGTTACAAATCTTGGCGAATGCGCTACCGATCATTGCTTTCATCTACTGCTCCAATTTTGAGGGGTTGGGATAAGGGATACCCCTTAACTCGAGACGCAGTCTGTCATCCCATTGTCACAATCACAACCCTGTCATTTTTATACGCTGAATATTTTTTTTATGACATTTAAGTCATTGATTTATATTAACTTAATGAATATTTCTTGATCGTTTTACTGGGTTTTTAAGGGTCTTTGAAATGAGTAAAAACTTGTAGTTATGTAGCGCCTCGCGCACCATTGCGCGGGAATTTTTCTTACAAATTAAGAACTTTAGCGATGTCTGATCAAAATGCCGCAAAAATTGGCTTTGTGAGCTTGGGATGCCCAAAGAATCTAGTGGATTCTGAGCGTATCCTGACTCAGCTACGCGCCGAGGGCTATAGCCTTTCGCCAAGCTATGAAGATGCCGATTTGGTCATTGTAAATACCTGCGGATTTATCGATGCAGCGGTTGAAGAGTCGTTGGATGCGATCGGCGAGGCGATTGATGCCAATGGTCGGGTGATTGTGACCGGATGTTTGGGCAAGCGTGCCGATGAGATACGCGAAACCCATCCGCGAGTTTTAGAAGTGACGGGCGCGCATGCTTATGAAGAAGTGATGCAAGCGGTGCATAAGCATCAGCCAGCGCCCCATGATCCATTTACCAGTCTGGTGCCACCGCAGGGCATTAAGCTCACACCAAAACACTATGCTTATTTAAAGATCTCAGAGGGCTGCAATCATCGCTGTAGCTTCTGCATTATCCCGGGCTTGCGAGGCGATTTAGTCAGTCGCCCAATTGGTGAAGTGCTCACCGAAGCAGAACGCTTAGTCGAGTCAGGTGTGCGCGAGCTGCTTGTGGTGTCACAAGATACCAGTGCCTATGGCGTCGATCTTAAGTACCGTATGGATATTGCGAACGGTAAGCCGCTAGATACTCGCCTGCGTACCTTGGCGCGTGAGTTAGGTCAGCTGCCGGCGTGGGTGCGTATGCACTATGTTTATCCTTATCCACACGTTGATGATCTGATTCCGATGATGGCAGAAGGCTTGATCTTGCCTTATCTGGATATGCCTCTTCAGCACGGAAGTGAATCGGTGTTGCGAGCGATGAAGCGACCTGCAGCCACAGAGAAAGTCTTAGATCGCATCAAACGTTGGCGTGAGATGTGTCCTGATCTGACCTTACGTTCGACCTTTATTGTTGGTTTCCCAGGTGAGACAGAAGACGACTTTGATCAACTGCTTGAGTTTGTCCAAGAAGCCAACTTGGATCGTGTTGGTGCGTTTGCCTATTCGCCGGTAGAGGGTGCTACGGCTAACGATTTGCCCAATCAAATACCCGAAGAGATAAAGCAAGATCGTTTGCAGCGCTTTATGGAAATTCAAGCGGAGATCTCGCGTAACAAGTTAGCCGGACAAGTGGGTCGAGAGATGATCGTACTCGTAGATGAAGTGCATGATGATCATATGATTGCGCGCGGCCCTGGCGATGCGCCAGAAGTGGATGGTCAGGTGATTATTCACGGCGGTTGGGATGATGTTGTGCCAGGCGACTTTATTGAAGTGCAGGTTAGCGGTTACGATGAGCACGATTTATTTGCTGAGCCAAAATAAGGCTTAAGAGAAAAGTATGAAAGATTTTGAAACGTGGATGGAAAACAGCTTCTTTAAGATGCGCTGGTTATTGGCGCCATTTTTTATTGGCTTAATGGTGTCAGTGATTGCGTTGCTGATTAAGTTTGGCAAAGAACTGTTTTTACTCATGAGTGGCGTATTAACGGGCGCAGCTGAACAACCCATCCTGAGTATTCTGACCTTAATTGATACGGCGTTGTTAGCAGGTCTGTTATTGATTATTGCTTTCAGTGGCTATGAGAACTTTGTTTCAAAGTTTGCGATTGGTGATCATGAAGACCGTCCAGGTTGGATGGGTAAGGTTGGCTTTGCGGATCTTAAGTTAAAGCTGATCGGTGCGGTGGTTGCCATCTCAACGGTTGAGTTATTGAAGGCTTTCTTGAATACCGAAACGTTGAGCAATGAGTCTTTAGCATGGAAGGTGGGTATTCACATTGCGCTGGTGTTCTCTGGTTTGATGTTTGCGCTTACCGATTACATATCGGGTAAGGGAAAAGACAGCCACTAAGAGGTGGACATAAAAAAACCGGCTAACGCCGGTTTTTTTGTTTTGGGATTTGCTTAAAACGCTGAACCAGGTTTTTTGCCAACCATCTTTAAAATCATCGCTAATGGGCAGAAGCCAGTGAAAGATGATTGCAGCAAGTTGAAACCAATAAAGGCGGTGAACCAATGCCAGTTAGCATGATGGAAAATCGGGCTGCCTTCAGTGCCTAAAGCCAACGTCAACATAATCATGATGCCGGCAAATGCCATAACAATTCGTTCGATAGACATGGTGTGTACTCCGTTAAGTGTTTGATTCGTCGACAAAGACGCGTTGGCGCGAAGTGTAGAGAGATCGATTGTGTGCGTCAATCGAGCGGGTCTGTGACAAGCGCAACGGCATCGAGTAACACTTGTAAGCTCGCGCCTTTTTTCGTGGCGTTCTCAGACAGGTGGCGGCGGTAGGCGCGTGCACCGGGTAGGCCTTGATATAAGCCCAACATATGGCGAGTGATGTGACTGAGATAAATGTCATTGCTCAGTTGTTCTTCGATGTAAGGAATCATCGCGTCGATGACTTGTGAGCGATGCGTCACCTTTGCGTCATTGTTGAAGAAGTCTGTATCGACTTGCTGGAGTAACCAGGGGTTGCTGTATGCCTCGCGCCCGATCATTACGCCATCGACATATTCGAGCTGTTCATTCGCGACATCAAGCGTGGTGATGCCACCGTTAATGATCAGATTGAGTTGAGGGAAGTCCTGTTTGAGTTGATAAACCACATCATATTTTAACGGTGGCACATCACGATTTTCCTTTGGGCTTAAACCTTGAAGCCAGGCTTTACGCGCATGCCCGATAAAGGTGTCCCAACCCGCTTCGGCACTCAGTTGCACAAAGCGATGTAACTCTTCATAGCTATCTTGTTCATCAATGCCAATGCGATGTTTAACGGTGATGGGCACATCGGTTGCGGTCTTCATTGCAGAAACACACTCTGCAACCACCTCAGGTGTTCCCATTAAGCAGGCACCAAAGCGTCCGTTCTGCACGCGATCAGAAGGGCAACCCACATTCAGGTTTACTTCGTCATAGCCCCATTCTTCAGCGAGCTTTGCGCAATGCGCGAGTTCTTTTGGATCACTACCGCCCAGCTGTAAGGCAACAGGGTGTTCTTCTGCGTTGTAATCGAGAAAGCGACCTGGCTCACGGTAGATCAATGCACCGGTGGTAATCATCTCTGTGTAAAGCATGGCGTGTTGCGTTAGCTGGCGATGAAAAAATCGACAATGTCGATCCGTCCAATCAAGCATCGGCGCAACGCAGAAGCGGTGAGCGGAATAAGTCATATGAGAATTGTAACGGGTGTTGAATAACACCCGAAGATTTTAGCCTGGGTGGCGCTCGTTCATCTTTGACCAGTCGGCATAGATTTCATCCGGCCAACGGCTTTGCACATAAGCCAAGATATCGAGAATCTGTTGTGTGGTTAACTGATGTTGAAAGCCGGGCATGGCACCATTACCAAAAGATACGGTTGCTACGAGCTGACGCAAAGGATGATGCCAAGTGTGTGCCATACCGTTTAAAGGTGGTGCAGGGTAGTGCCCTTTAGAGGTTGGCATTGGCCAATGTTTATCACCTTCTGCATTAGCGCCATGACAGGACGCGCAGTTATCCGCATAAAGGGGAGAGCCTTTCTCAACATCGGTTGTTTCAAACCAACGAGCGTGTGATGTAGCTGTGAACAAAAGCACGCAAATCAATACCGCAAGATTACGCATGTGAATCCAAATTCAGAGAGTTAAATACTTTTTATTATTCTTATGCTGCGCAAGTATATGAGGTTACAGAACTTTTTTAAACCGCTTGGTAGATTCAAGCTTATTAGGGGTTTCTTCTATTAAGAAATATTATCTTTTAAGGGTGTTCTATTGCGTCCGCTTTGCTAGAGTCGCTCGACGGTTTTTGCCCCTCACGCTATGTGAGTAAAGGGTTTGGCTGTACGTTATAACGATAAATAACCCATCAAAAGTTTGGAGGACAAACTGATGTCAACTGATAACGAAAAGTTCGGCACTCTGTCTCGCCGTGGCTTTATGAAAGCTTCAGCGGCAACTGCAGCAGCAGTGGCAGCGCCAACCATTCTCACTTCAACTGCTCACGCCTATGTGAACGAGCCAAAGGGTGGCACTGTCACTTTAGGTTTCAACGTTCCTCAGACCGGCGCATACGCTGACGAGGGCGCAGACGAATTACGTGCATACAAGCTAGCTGTTAAGCACCTTAACGGTGAAGGCGACGGCGGTATGCTAAACACCATGACTAACTGTGTACTTAAAGGTAACGGTGTCAATGGTAAGAAAGTTGCTTATGTAACAGGTGATACTCAAACTAAATCAGACGCAGCGCGTGCATCTGCGAAGCGTATGATTGAAAAGGACGGCGCAGTGATGATCACTGGTGGTTCTTCTTCAGGTGTTGCGATCGCTGTGCAAGGTCTATGTCAGGAAGCTGGCGTAATCTTCATGGCAGGTTTGACTCACTCAAACGACACCACTGGTAAAGACCGTAAGAAAAACGGTTTCCGTCACTTCTTCAACACTGAGATGTCAGGCGCAGCATTGGCTCCTATCTTGAAGAAAGAGTTCGGTACTGACCGTACTGCATACCACCTGACTGCTGACTACTCTTGGGGTTGGTCACAAGAAGGTTCAATCAAGAAGTACACCGAGTCTATGGGTTGGAAAACTGCAGCAGCAGTACGTACTCCACTAGGTGCGGGTGACTTCTCTCAGTACATCACTCCAGTATTGAACTCTGGCGCTGACGTATTGGTATTGAACCACTACGGTAAAGACATGGTTAACTCTTTGACTCAGGCTGTTCAGTTCGGTCTGCGTGACAAGCAAGTTAACGGTAAGGACTTCCAGATCGTTGTACCTCTATTCTCACGTTTGATGGCACAAGGTGCTGGTGAGAACATTAAAGGTATCTACGGTTCTACAAACTGGAACTGGTCATTGACTGACGAAGGTTCCAAAGCTTTCGTTAAGTCGTTTGGTGCTGAGTATGGCTTCCCACCATCACAGGCTGCTCACACTTGTTACGTACAAACTTTGTTGTACGCAAACGCGTGTCAAATGGCAGGTACCTTCAACCCATGTGGCGTAATTGATGCACTTGAAGGCTTCAAGTTCGACGGTATGGGTAACGGTCCTACTGAGTACCGTGCAGCTGACCACCAGTGCTTCAAAGACGTATTGGTTGTAAAAGGTAACGAGAACCCATCTTCACAATTCGACTTGTTGAAGATCGTTGAAGTTACCCCACGTGCACAAGTTGAGTACGCACCAGACATGGCAGATGTCGCGGGCGAGCTCGGCGCATGTAACCCAGGCGCGTAATCGTCTGAAACGAACCGGTCACCTTCGGGTGGCCGGTTTTTCTTTTCCTGATCAGCATAGTGTTGGTCTTGGCAGTTAACCAAAACAACGGTTTTGATTATGGATGCAATACTGCTTCAAGTTTTAAATGGTCTAGATAAAGGCGGTGCATACGCACTGATCGCTCTAGGTCTTACGTTGGTGTTCGGTACCTTGGGTGTTGTTAACTTCGCTCACGGTGCACTCTTTATGATGGGCGCATTCGTTGCAGTCAGTGTGCAGAATCTGCTCACTATCTCAATGAAAGTGCGTGATACCAGCATTACATTTTTCGAGGCGTACAAAGAGACGCCTTATCTCGAGGTCTGGTTTGGTGATGTCGGAACGACGATCATTGACTATTCGGTTCCGATATCTATCCTGATCGCGATTCCTATTATGTTGCTTATCGGTTTGGCGATGGAGCGTGGTCTGATTCGTCACTTCTACAAGCGTGACCATGCAGATCAAATTTTGGTGACTTTCGGTCTTGCGATTGTGTTGCAAGAAATCATCAAAGCGAATTTTGGTGCGAATCCAATTCCTCAGTCAGCTCCAGACATTGTTGCTGGATCTGCCGCGGTAGGTGCGTTGATTGGTGCAGAGGGCATTGTTTACCCCTGGTGGCGTTTGATTTATTTGGCGTTCTCGTTGGTTGTGATTGGTGGTGTGTTTGCCTTCTTACAATTCACTACCTTCGGTATGGTGGTGCGTGCAGGTATGTACGATCGCACGATGGTCGGCTTGCTGGGTATCAACATCGAGCGTCGCTTCACCATTGTATTTGGCTTGGCGGCCGTGGTCGCCGGACTAGCCGGTGTGATGTATACGCCGATCTTGCCACCTGATTACCACATGGGTATGGACTTCCTTGTGTTGTCCTTCGTTGTTGTGGTTGTTGGCGGTATGGGTTCCCTCGGGGGTGCGGTAGCCGCTGGTTTCTTATTGGGTATCTTGCAGTCTTTCTTCTCTATGAATGAGGTAAAAGAAATTCTGCCGGGTATCGACCAAATCATCATCTACCTCGTTGCGGTGGCAATCTTGCTGATCCGTCCTCGTGGTTTGATGGGTAAGGATTGAGGAGAGCGCTATGCAGTCTATTGTTGAATCTTCTCGTACCCGCGATACGTTCACGTTACTGATCTTTATTGCGGTTGTACTAACAGCTCCAATTTGGGGTGAGTTCATTGGTGCTGGTTACCCAGACTTACTTCAGAAGTTTGCGATCTTTGGTTTGTTTGCCATCGGTTACAACATTCTGTTTGGATTGACGGGTTACTTGTCATTCGGTCACGCGGCCTTCTTGGGTGTGGGTTCTTACGCAACGGTTTGGTCATTCAAATTGTTGAGTATGAATGCGATCCCTGCGGTCATCTTTGCGGTTGCACTATCGGCAATCTTTGCGGTTGTGATTGGCTATCTGTCGCTACGTCGTTCGGGTATCTACTTCTCGATCCTGACCTTGGCGTTCGCGCAGATGTCATACAACATGGCTTACTCGGTACTCACGCCAATCACCAATGGTGAGACTGGCTTGCAGTTGAAGTCGAGTGATCCACGTGTGTTAGATGCAGCGCTGGGTGTTGAGCCTCAAGCGGTGCCGCTTGCGGATCTGTTTGGTATTACCTTGAATGGTTATGCCGGCTTCTATTTCTGTGCAGCGATTTTGATCTTGGGCTTCTGGCTCTCGATGAAGATCTTCCGTTCGCCATTTGGTATGAAGTTGGTTGCGATCAAGTCTAACCAAACGCGTATGGAGTTCACCGGCTTTAGTCCACGTCCTTACTTGTTAACTGCCTTTGTTATCTCAGGTGTGTATGCAGGTTTGGCAGGTTCATTGATGGCGATTGTTGACCCGCTTGCAGGTGCAGAGCGTATGCAATGGACCGCATCAGGCGAGGTGGTCTTGATGACGATCTTGGGTGGTGTGGGTACTTTGTTTGGCCCAATCTTGGGTGCAGCAACCATCAAGTACTTCGAGAACATTTTCTCAGCGATCAATAACCAAGTGTTGGAGTCTGCGTACAGCTTTATGCCGGAATGGCTCAGTGATATTGCGATCCTGTTGACTCGTCCATTCGTGGGTGAAGGTTGGCACTTGATGTTGGGTGTGTTGTTTATGGCGATCATCATCTTCTTGCCGGGCGGCATTATTGAAGGTGTGCGTCGTATCGGTGGCATCTTCAAAAAGTCGAAGCAGATTGAGGAGGATGCATAATGAGTAAGCGTCACGTCTTATCGATTGCTGGGGTTAATAAAACCTTTGGTGGTCTTAAAGCCCTCACGGATATCAATCTGAATATCGAAGAAGGTAAAACTCACGCGATCATCGGTCCTAACGGTGCGGGTAAATCAACCTTGTTGAATACGTGTATCGGTCGTTTGAAGCCTGATAACGGCACCATCACTTTTGAGGGTACCGATCTAACCGGCGGCAACATGACACCACACGGTATCAACCAGTTGGGTGTTTCACGCGTATTCCAAACACCAGAAATCTTCCCTGATCTGACCTTGCTTCAGAATGTGATGATTCCTGCGTTTGCAAAACGTGATGGCGCCTTCAGCTTCAACATTTTTAAAGGTCTTCGCGAAGAGAAGCAATTGCGCGATGAAGCAATGCATTTATTAGAAGACTTCGAGATGCAAAACTTGGCACACGTACATGCGGGTAGTTTGTCACGTGGTAACAAGCGTCGTCTTGAGTTGGCGATGTGTTTGATTCAGCATCCGAAGCTGTTGTTGTTGGATGAGCCGACTGCAGGTATGGCGCGTCACGACACCAACCGTACGATCGATTTGTTGAAAAAGATTAAAGAGCGCGGCATGACTAAGGTCATCATCGAGCACGATATGCACGTGGTATTCAGCTTGGCTGACCGCATCAGTGTATTGGCGCAAGGCGCAATTATTGCCGAAGGCACACCGGATGAAATCAAAGGTCATCCAAAAGTGCGTGAGGCTTACTTGGGGACTGCAGAGATATGACATTCAGTACCACAAAAGCACCAAAATCAGAGCCCATCAAAGCGCGTGGTCCGTCGCCAGCGTTTTTCTCAGCATGGGATCTTCATTCTTACTATGGTGAGAGCTACATCGTTCAAGGCGTTAGCTTTGATATCCGCGAAGGTGAGATCTTGGCCTTACTGGGTCGTAATGGCGCGGGTAAGACATCGACCTTACGTTCTATCGCACGTGCGGCAGATCCAGAGATGCGTCACGGTGAGGTTTGGTTAGATCACAAACCGATTCACACCATGAAGGACTATCAAGCGGCTCAAGAAGGTATTCAATTAGTGCCTGAAGACCGCCGTGTTATTCCAGGTCTGACGGTTCAAGAGAACCTCGAGCTCTCTCAGATTGCACCGCCAATCGGTTGGTCAATCGAGCGTATCTACGAGCACTTCCCACGTTTGGCTGAGCGTCGTAACCAAATCGGTACCACCTTGTCAGGTGGTGAGCAGCAGATGCTTGCCGTTGCTCGTGCTTTAGCGCGTGACGTGAAGCTATTGTTGTTGGATGAACCTTACGAGGGTTTAGCTCCGGTTATCGTGCAAGAGATCGAGCGTATCTTGGAAGGTATCCGTGAGCTCGGTATCACCACTGTGATTGTAGAGCAGAACGCTATCGCTGCACTCAATCTGGCTGACCGCGCGGTCATCTTGGATATGGGTCAGGTGGTGTTTGACGGCACGGCGCAAGAGGTTCTGGATAACCACGAACTGCGCGAAGAATACCTCGCGATCTAAGGTTTCTGACGAAACTGAGAAAAACGCCGGTTTTTACCGGCGTTTTTTGTATCTAAATATAAGTTTTTGCGGTGTTTTTTCTGGTGTGGTGGTAACATACGCGCCTATTTGCCGGCGCTGTAAAACTTTTTCCTTAAAAATCAATAACTTGATTTTAAGTTGGCCGCGAGAGAGCAGGTTGTGAAGTCAAACATCCGTTCCCTCAGGCAGAGAATGAATTTTTTCACTTTCAAACCCTTAGAGAAGCAAGATGAAAGATCTTAGTTTGTACCGCAACATTGGTATTTTCGCGCACGTAGACGCGGGTAAGACCACCACCACCGAGCGTATCCTTAAGCTCACCGGCAAAATTCACAAGATTGGTGAAGTGCACGATGGTGCTGCTACCACCGACTTCATGGAACAGGAAGCTGAGCGTGGTATCACTATCCAATCAGCGGCGGTAACTTGTTTCTGGAATGGTCACCAGTTCAACATCATCGACACCCCTGGACACGTTGACTTCACGATCGAAGTGTATCGTTCGTTGAAAGTTCTCGACGGTGGCGTAGGTGTTTTCTGTGGTTCTGGTGGTGTAGAGCCTCAGTCAGAAACTAACTGGCGTTATGCAAACGAGTCAGGCGTTGCTCGTGTTATCTACATCAACAAGCTTGACCGTCTAGGTGCTGACTTCTACAAAGTTGTT
>VMDJ01000162.1 GCA_008080925.1 Gammaproteobacteria bacterium | reverse complement strand
CCTTCGCTGTTCTCAATAACACGCGCCGTTTTGCCGTCCATCACTGACACACACGAGTTGGTTGTACCTAAGTCAATACCAATAATTTTGCCCATCGGGGTTCTCCGTAAAAACTGGTTTAATTTTGATTAATGTATAAGTGGGGACTGAAATTGGTGTTTCAAGCCCCTGATCTGATTATTTATTCCGCTGCTTCTGGCATCGCCTGAGAGACAACCACCATGGCTGGTCGGATCAAACGTCCATTCAACGACACGCCCTTCTGCATGACTGCCATCACGGTGTTTGGCGCCATCTCGGCATTTGGAACCATCGACATGGCTTGATGGAATTCAGGATTGAAGGACTCACCCTCAGGGTTGATGCGCTCAACGTTGAATTTCTCCATCACATCACCAAACATTTTGACGGTGAGCTCAGTGCCTTCACGCAATGACGCCACATCAGCCTCATCGTTTTGCGCGGCTTGAAGTCCAAGCTCCAAACTGTCCCAAATGGTCAAAAGCTCACCCACGAACTTATCGAGTGCATATTTGTGCGCTTTTTCAAGCTCCTGAGTGTGGCGGCGCTTGAGATTTTCGATTTCTGCGTGAGCGCGAACCAGTTGGTCATAATGCTCATCAGCTTTCTTTTGCAGCGCTGCGAGCTCAGAAGACATCGCATCTGCATCACCCTCACTGGCTGAAATCTCTTCTTCCAATACCGCTTCGACGTTTTCTACCGTCTCTTCGACTGGGTTTTCATTCTTCTCATCGCTCATGAAAAAGACCTGCTAAGCTATTGATAAATAATAATAAGTTTCTCAGCTAAGTCGCTGATTAACCTAAACTTTGCAGGTAGATGGGGATGATTAGCGGGTTTTCAAGGCTGCGCCGAATAATTTCGCAGTGATATCGACGATGGGAATGACGCGGTCGTAATTAATTCGAGTTGGGCCAATCACACCCAAAACACCGATCACCTCATTATCGACCTCATAAGGTGCGGTGATCACACTACAATCTCGCAGCGTAGTGTAGCCAGATTCTTCACCAATAAAGATCTGCAGACCATCTGCGTCGAGCGCTCGGTCCAGTAGATGAAGAATCTCTTGTTTCTCAGTGAAGGCGTTAAATAAGCCACGCAGACGGTCCATCTGAGCGAGCTCATCGAAATCCATGAGATTGGTCTGACCAGACACAATCATGTCGGCAGGCACATCATCACCCGAGCCAAAGGCCTGTTCTGCCATTGAGAGAGCATCTGCCATCAATTTATCCATATGCTGGCGATCTGCCTGCATTTGCTCAAAGACGCGTTTACGCACGCCCTCAAGGTGGGTGTTGGCATATTGCTGGGTAACGATCTTGCTGAATTGCTCCAGCTCACTGCGAGTGAATTCGCGTGAGGTTTCAATCAAACGATTCAATATCTCGCCCGCTGAGGTGACGATAACAGTCAAAACACGCGTGCCAGATAAGGGCACAAACTCAATCTGACGAATCGTCTCAGAGTTACGTTTTGGCACCATCACCACACCAGCAAGATGCGTCATATTCGAGAGCAGCTCAGAGGTGGAGTGAATAATGTCACCACCTTTTTTATCTGAAACCTGAAACTCTTGGCTGATCGAGCACAGTAGCTTCTGATCAACGTTCTGCGAAGCAATCAATGCATCCACAAACATGCGGTAGCCATTCGCTGTGGGGATGCGACCCGCAGAGGTATGCGGCGAAATAATGAGACCGGCATCTTCGAGATCAGCCATCACATTTCGAATGGTTGCCGGTGATAAATCGAGCCCTGAATCCTTAGCTAGTGTTCTTGAACCAACTGGCTGACCATCAAGAATATAACGCTCAATCAACACACGTAAGAAGTGCTGCGCTCGTTCGTTTATCGATGTTTCTGGCAAACCGGGCAAAAGAGTGATCCGTCTGAGTTAATACAAGCATTATCCGAACGAGCAAAAAGCGCTGTCAAGGTGAACAAATGTTCTTTTACCTTAACTGCCCTCGTGCTAGCTTTAGTCAGACTAAATTGGACCCTCACGTGTCAAAATCATCTGCTTTTAAAACCATTGCTATTGTTGGCAAACCCGATGTTTCAGATCAGCTCGTTCAGACGCTGAGTGAACTTCATGCCTGCCTTAAAGAGCATCAATGTGAGGTGCTGTTTGATAAGGCTGCGGGGCCGTTGGTTAATGAACCCGGCAGTGATGACCTTTGCGCTCTTGCGGAGAAAAGCGATCTGGTGATCGTGGTCGGTGGTGATGGCACCCTACTGCATTGTGCACGTGAAATTGTTCCTACTAGCACTCCTATTCTGGGTATCAATCTTGGGCGTCTTGGATTCCTTGTTGATATTTCACCGACCAATGTATGCGAGGTTGTCTCTAGCGTTCTCGCTGGTCATTACGAAGCCGATGACCGCACTTTGCTTGAGTGCCAAGTAGGTAATCAAAAGCCACAACTTGCTATGAACGATGTCGTGCTACAGAAATGGAATGTGGCGCGCATGATCGAGTTTGAAACTTGGATCAATGGCAGTTCGATCGATTCACAACGATCGGATGGCATCGTTATCTCTACACCCACCGGCTCAACAGCTTATGCACTCTCGGGTGGCGGTCCTTTGCTTTCCCCTAGCCTAGACGCGATATCACTTGTGCCGATTTGCCCTCATACACTGAGTAATCGCCCGATCGTGGTACCCGGGAATACCGAGATACAAATTGGCGTTTGCGGCAAAACAGATCCTCAAGAGGTTCGTGTCAGCTGTGATGGCCAAGAGATGCTCGAACTTAAATCGAATGAGAAAGTCACCATTCGAAAGTTCGATAAACCACTACGCTTATTGCACCCAGCAGGCCATGATCACTATAAGGTTCTGCGCACCAAACTTGGCTGGGGAAGCCACCCCAAGACACTCTGATGCTGACCCATATCTCGATCAAAGATCTTGTCATTGTTAAGCAACTAGAACTGGAGTTTCATGCGGGCATGCATGCCATGACCGGTGAAACAGGCGCAGGTAAATCCATACTGATCGACGCCCTTGGCTTAACGCTTGGCGATAAAGCCGACGCCAAAATGATTAGACAAGGCGCAGATAAAGCCGAGGTCAGCGCTATTTTTGATATCAGCGATTGCAACAAAGCCCGACAGTGGCTCGAAGAAAATGATTTAGCGGATGATGGTCAGCTCGTACTACGACGCGTGCTAGTGAAGGAAGGCCGTTCACGCGCTTACATCAATGGCAGCCCTGCACCACAGACATCGCTGCAAACCTTAGCGAATATGATCATCGCTATTCATGGCCAGCATGCGCATCAAGGCTTGCTCAGAAAATCACATCAACGCTCTTTGCTAGATGATTATGCCAATCACCCTCAGCTTCTGGAAGAAACAGCCAAAAGCTTTGATCATTGGCAACGCGCTCAGCAATCACTGGATTCACTTAAATCGAATCTGGCTGAAGGTGCTGCTCGGCTCGACTATCTCAATTTCCAAGTGAGCGAGTTAGAATCCATTCAAGAGATAGCAAAGTCGTTTGATCAGATCGAACAAACACACAAACGACTTAGCCATGCTGAATCCCTGTTGGCGCAAACACAATCCATTACACAACAACTCGATAATGACGAGATCGATATCAGTCGATTACTCACCCGTCTCAGCCAGCAAGTCAGCTCTCTCGCTGAAATTGATTCGAGCCTAAAAGACACAGCCTCTTTGCTCGAATCTGCATCGATTCAGGTCGATGAAGCATCCCAGTCACTTAATCACTACGCCGATAGCATTGAGCTGGATCCTGAACAGTTATCGCAGCTTGATCAGCAGATCGCGCAATGTCATAACGCCTCACGCAAGCATCATATCGAGATCGATCAATTACCTGAGCTATTCAACACTTTAAGCAGTGAGCTAGAACAGCTACAGCACGCAGACAGCAACATTGATAAACAAGAAACTCAGGTTAAACAGGCACTAGAAACTTATATAGCCGCATCAGGCAAACTACATAAAAGTCGCCAAAAGGCCGCGAAAAAACTTAGTCAAGAAGTGACTCAAAGCATGCACACCCTCGGCATGGAGCAAGGACAATTCACTGTCGAGCTAAGCGCGCAAGATCATCACAGCAAACATGGAGACGATCTCATTCAATTTATGGTGCAAACCAATGCCGGACAAGTGGCTAGCGCATTAGATGAAACCGCATCAGGTGGTGAGCTTTCGCGAATCTCATTAGCGATTCAAGTAGCTACGGCAAGCTGCACCGAACTACCAACGCTCATTTTCGACGAAGTCGATGTCGGTATCGGCGGTGCAGTTGCTGAGGTTGTTGGAAAACTTTTAAGAGAGTTGGGTAAAACACGACAAGTGCTCTGCGTCACACACTTAGCTCAAGTGGCCGCTCAATCAAACCATCACTACCTTGTTAAGAAGACCAGCAAGTCTTCATCTACAGAAACACATATCACTGCTTTGGATAATAAAACGCGCACCCAAGAAATCGCACGCATGATGGGTGGTGTGGAAATCACAGAAAGTACACTCAACCATGCAGCAGAGATGATTCAGCGCGCTAGCGCTTAAAGCATGGGAATAATATCCACCAATTTTGAAACGCGATTAGTGATGGATTGATGCTTACCATTCGGGTCGTATAAAACGCTTAACTTCACACCGGCAGCATCACCCGCTTCCACATCTTTAACGCTATCACCAAACATTATTGATTGCGTAAGGTCGATTTGATGCTCTTTTGCCGCATCTAACAACATACCCGGATGCGGCTTACGACAAGGCATATCCTTTTTGTAATCACCTTCTGCTGAAGTTGGATGATAAGGACAGAAATACACATCTTTAATCAGAACGCCATTCTGCTTAAATTGCTCAACCATCCAGTCGGATATCAAATGAAAGTCAGCTTCAGTGTAATAGCCACGACCGATACCTGACTGATTCGTCACAACAATCAGCTGGTAGCCTTTATCTTGGGCAGTTCGACAGACATCAAAGATCCCATCGACGAAATCGAAATCTTCCTGGCGGTAAACATACGCATGGTCGATATTAATCAAACCATCTCGGTCTAGAAAAAGTGCTTTATGCATCTAAATTAGGACAATTTTTGCGTTTGCAGCGACCATAAATAATTAACGAGTGGTCACTGATATCAAAGCCCTTAGATGCTGCAATCTGGTGCTGATGCTTCTCAATGGTTTCATCAATGAATTCTTCGACATGACCACACTGCTCACAAACAATATGGTCGTGGTGAGAACCACTATCTAGCTCAAAAACGGCCTGACCGCCTTCAAAGTGGTGTCGCACTAAAAGACCTGCAGTGACAAATTGGGTAAGCACACGATAAACCGTCGCCAATCCGATTTCTTCGCCACGCTCCATCAGGAGCTTGTACACATCTTCAGCCGTCATATGAGCGTCAGGCTCGGACTCAAAAACCTCGAGGATCTTTACTCGAGGCAAGGTCACTTTTAGGCCAGCTTTCTTAATGTCAGTATCTTGCACAAAGGCTCCGTTACGGCTGATTTTGGCCGCCGAATTCGCTATCATTCGCCCATAGTTTACCTTATTTAATGCGAATCATTCTTGTATGCGAAAGTCTCTCATTAGCATTTGCGCTACCTTATCTTTGCTCACCGCAGGCTGCAGCACCTTTGATGATATTGGCGATAGCGTCGATTCAGCTGCAAACGTGATTCCTGAGGCATTGGACTCAGCCGGTTTAATCTACCGCCCGACCATTATTCAAGGGAATATCGTGACTCAGGAGCAAGTGAATGGACTTAAGCCTGGCATGTCTCGTCGACAAGTACGCTTTGTGCTTGGTTCGCCCACCCTGCGCGATGTCTTTCATGATGATCGCTGGGACTACCCTTACACTGAGGGCGTAGGCAGCAACCCTGATGAATACAAATACCTATCGATCTATTTTGAAGGTGACAAGCTTGTTCGCGTAACCGGCGATCTTCATCCACAGCCTGAGAGCCAACAGGAAACCAAACCTAAGGCGTCGGTTGTCACAGTGCCCGATTATGATGGTTATGAATCTAAAGGTGATGAGACATCTTGGTGGCAAAAAACCAAAAGTTGGATAATGGATTAACTATCGGTTTCTTCATTAAGGGCCTTAGCGCCCTTTTTCATTGTCTTGCCTTCGGCCGCACGTTTCTTACGTGCTTCTTTTGGATCAGCAATCAACGGACGATAAATCTCAATCCGATCTCCCGGATTTAATGTCGCATCGAGTTTCGTCAATTTGCCAAATATTCCAACCTTAGGCGCATTTATATCGATCTCAGGAAAATGCTCATCGATATGGCTAAGTTTGATCGCCTCAGCAATAGTCGCAGTTGTAGGCACCTCGACAACCAGAATTAACTGCTCATCAGGGTTTGCGTAGGCAACTTCAATCGAAATAGTCTCAGACATGTCTTTATTTTCTCAGAAAGCCCTCTTAGCGTCACCTTATCAACCGAGCTGCTGAGAACTACGATAAAATTAAAGCCATGGGCAAAGCTAAGAAGTCTTCGGGCAACGACAATACGATCGCGCTAAATAAAAAAGCGCGGCATGACTACACCATCAATGAAACCATTGAGGCTGGTGTGTCGCTCGAAGGCTGGGAAGTCAAAAGCTTGCGTGATAAACGCGTCAACCTGACCGATGCCTATGTCATGCTGCAAGGCCAAGAGGTTTTTCTGATCGGCGCCCTAATCACGCCATTACTCAGCGCTTCGACCCATGTTTCTCCGACCCCAATGCGTGCACGCAAGCTGCTACTGCATCGTGAAGAAATCAATAAGCTAATTGGCTTTGTCGAGCGCAAAGGATTTACCTTGGTTCCTATGACGCTTTACTGGAAACGTGGTCGGGCCAAGTTACAAGTTGGCTTGGGTAAAGGTAAAAAGATGCACGACAAACGTGCCGACCTGAAAGAGAAAGATTGGAAGCGCGATCAAGAGCGCATCATGAAGAACAACCGCGTTTAGTCGGTATAGACCTCTTTTGCACGAGCAACAAACGACTCAACCATCGTATTCGCAATCTGCTCAAAAACTTTGCCAAATGCGGCACTTATCAACTTACCGGCAAACTCAAACTCCAACACAAGAATCACTTTGCAAGCCGAATCATTCAACGCCTCAAATCGCCATTCACCATCCAACTTAGAAAAAGGGCCATCTTTAAGTCTTAGGGTCATACATGAGGGGGCCTCACAATGATTACAGGTGGTAAAAGATTGACGGATACCTAATCGCTCAACATCAATTCGCCCACATAGCTCATTACCTTCTTGAGAGATCACTTCGGAATCAGCACACCAAGGCAGGAAGTTTTTGTAGCTTCCCACATCACTCACCAAATCAAACATTCTTTGGTCACTAAACATAACCAAAGCCGATTTCTCGACACGTGCCACTTAGAGCAAACCTACCGCATTCAAGAAGATGATCGCGACACCTAAGGGCGCAACGAAACGAATTGCCAACCAAAACAAATTAAAGGTGCCACTGGATAGATTGAGCTCATCTTTCGACATCGATGCTTTCGCTGCCCAGCCAACAAACAAGGCAATTAACAAGCCACCCAAAGGCAACATGATATTCGAAGCCAGATAATCTTTGAGATCAAAGAAGGTTTTACCCATTACCTTGTATTCATCACCCGACCAAAGATTGAATGACAGCACGGTACCAATACCCAAAATCCAACTGAACAAACCAATCATCCAGCTCGCTTTAGCGCGCGACATAATGTCACGCTCCGATAGCCATGCGACGGCAGGCTCAACCAGAGAAATCGCCGACGACCACGCCGCGATCACCAGCAGAACAAAAAAGACTGTGCCGAAGAACTGTCCACCCGGCATCGCGCCAAAGGCTGTTGGCAAGGTAACAAAAACCAAACCCGGGCCTGCGCCTGGCTCCAAGCCATTTGCAAACACCAAGGGAAAGATCGCCAAGCCTGCAAGCAAAGCCACAACGGTATCCGCAATAGCAATCATCAATACGGAACTACCGATCGATGTGTTCTTTTGCATATAAGAGCCATAGACCATGATCGCACCCATGCCCAAACTTAAGGTAAAGAAGGCATGCCCCATGGCAACGATAATCGAATCAGTTGAAAGCTTACTGAAATCAAATGAGAACAAATATGCCAGGCCACGGCCAAACTCACCCGAGTTAAATGCGTAAGCGACCAAGATCAACAGCATGACAAGCAGTAGTGGCATCAAGATCACCACGAGCTTTTCAATACCGGCACGGATACCACGTGCAACCACGGCGACCGTCATAATCATAAACAGGGTATGCCAGATCATCAGGCGTTGGGGATCACCAATGAGACCACCAAACACATCACCAGAGCCATCTCCACTGATGGCATTAAAGGTCCCACTTGCCGACTCAATGACATATGCCATCGCCCAACCTGCGATCACGCTATAGAAAGAAAGAATTAAAAAGCCGGCGAATACCCCGCTCCAACCAACAATCTGCCAAAAGCCAGAGGCACCCTGCTCTTTAGCAAGGACTTGCATGGTTGAGATAGGACTGCGTTGCGCACGGCGACCGAGCATCACCTCTGCAATCATCACAGGGATGCCGATTAGCGCAATACACAGAAGATAAACAAGAACAAATGCGCCACCACCATTTTCACCAGTGATGTACGGAAACTTCCAAACGTTACCTAAACCGACAGCCGAACCAATGGCTGCCAACATAAACGCCAGACGCGTTGACCATTGAGCGTGTACCGACATGACTCCCCCTCGTTATTGTTATATCGGGCTGAATCATCAGCCCGATCATATTTGGTGGAGGCGGCGGGAGTTGAACCCGCGTCCGCAAGCCCTCTGCCATCGGCTCTACATGCTTAGTCATGTCAATTATCTTTAACTGAGCACTGCCCGACTGACAGGGCGCGTGGTTCAGCGATTCCGTTAGGATTTAGCAAATCAGGTCCGGACGCCCGTCATCACGATCTTGTGAGATATGACGCCTGAGTGTCCCGAAGGACGCTGGACGCACAAGCACGGCTCCAGTCAGACGGCACCCTACTGGGTATTAAGCAGCGAGTGCGTAGTTGTCGTCGTTTGCAACTATAAGTTTGCAGTGGTTTTCGAGGTAACTGCACCTCGGCATGCACCTCAGGTTTCGCAACCCACGTCGAATGCCGTGTCGCCCCCAAAGGTCTAGCTACTATAGCAAACGCGCTTGAACTACGCTTTAGAATGATTTCCAGCCAGGGTATGCAGAACCGACGAGCGGAATTCACGACGATACAGAACCCATACCACTAGAGCCGTTGCGCCCATAAAGACCCAGCTATTGATAAACCAAGTAATCACTGCCAAGGCAAAATAATAGGTCCGAATACCAAAATTGAAGTGATGCCCCGCCATCGATACAACGCGAGCAATCCGCTCCGCCGCATCTTTCTCCTCTTGAGTCGAAAGCTCTTCCCGATGTCCCTGAGGCGCACCCGCAATAATCACTGCGGCAAAACTGGTTTGGCGCATTGCCCAGGAAAACTTAAAGAAAGCGTAGACAAACATGGCAATTAAAATCGCTATCTTCAGCTCCAACTGAGCCAAGTTTTGATCAATCGCAAACGGGATATGCGCAAACAGATTCACTGCTTGATTGGTATTGCCCAGCAAAGTGAGTAAACCGGCAATAATGATCAATGCACTCGACCCCAAAAAAGCCATATTGCGCTCAAAGGTCATGATGACTGAAATATCTGCAATGCGGTTTTCACGCGACATCAGCGCCTTTGCCCACTGCACGCGATATAAATGCATTACGCTGGCTAAACACACATCAGTGGCTGATCGCTTTTTTGCAAAGCTCGCGTAGCCTGCCCAAAGCAGTACAAAAAAGACAAACGCAAAGATATCCAGCCACAATGGCTCGATGGTCATACGGATAATGCCTTCTGATGGAGATACTCAGCGTACTCCTCAAGATCCCGCGGATGTGTTGCCACACCAGACTCCATCGCTGCCTTTGCTACAGCCCACGGCATACATTCACGCAAGCGACGATCAAATGGCTTCGGCAAAAGATAATCAGGTCCAAACTGGAATGCCTGACCGCCATAGACAGCTTTCACCTCGGCACTGACCTCTTGTTGAGTCAGCTCAGCCAGAGCGGTTACTGCAGCGCGCTTCATTTCAATATTGATTGTGGTAGCACCCACATCCAATGCGCCACGGAAT
>VMDJ01000114.1 GCA_008080925.1 Gammaproteobacteria bacterium | reverse complement strand
CAATGACCTCGAAATTAATCAAGATAAAGCTGTACTCAAATTGATTGTGACTGCAGGCAGCTCATCACAGGGGTATGCCAGAGCAGGGGATGCGAGTAACGTCATATTTCAAGTCAATGAGTGGCCATCTGCTGAGCTGTATAACGATTCCAATTACGCAATTAAAGCGACTGTCAGTTCAATTCAATTAGCTAAGCAGCCAATGCTTGCGGGCATGAAACACCTTAATCGTCTTGAGCAGGTCTTGGCAAAGCGCTTGCTGCCCAATGAATTTGATGAGGCCATTGTTTTAGATACTGATGGCAATGTGATTGAGTGCATAAGCGCCAATATCTTTATCAACCTCAACGATCAATGGTTAACACCGAAGCTTGATAAAGCGGGCATTGCTGGCGCTATGCGAACTGAGGTGCTCGCGCAAGCGACTGAAGCTGGCGTCAGCGTTGCCGAAGCATCAATTACTATGGAACAACTCAAGCAAGCCTCTGCTATTTGGATTACAAATTCATTGATAGGTGTTCATCCTGTATCTGCAATAGATAGTCTGACATTTACTTCATTTGAATTACCCTCTTGGATGCAGCGCGCTCAAGAAATCGCTCTCTAATGCAGCTTTTACAAAATCGCTCTTTGGTGTTTATCGCTTTACTGCTGCTTGCCATCAGCATAAGCGCTGCACAGTGGTATCAAGCACTTCATGAACCTTTAAACGCATCAACTACCATTGAGGTTGCACGCGGGGATCATCTCGGCGATATCCGAATTAAACTCAAAGAACAAGCCATTACGGAACATGCGGATCTGTTTTACTGGTACGTAAGACTTAGCGGTATCTCTCGCCAGCTTCATGCGGGTGAATATCAGGTATCGCCTAAATCCAACTTAATCGAGCTTGCAGAAAAAATGGTTCGTGGTGATGTGATTGATTATCAGATAACGATTGTTGAAGGCTCCACGACTCAAGACTTTATTGCAGCAGTTAAAGCGCATCCAATGATCAAACAAACGGATGTGAACTATCACAGCATTATGCAAACCATTACGGGTGAAGATATTCATCCTGAAGGTCAGTTCTTTCCAGATACCTACCACTTCACCAAAGGTACGTCAGATATTGAGCTACTAAAACGCGCGTATTCACGCATGCAAGAAAAGCTGAAGCAGGCATGGTCGACACGCGCTGACGACATCATTCTTAAATCACCGTATGAAGTATTGACCTTAGCCTCAATTATTGAAAAAGAAACCGGTCAGGTTTTTGAGCGTGGGCAAATATCAGGGGTTTTTCACCGTCGACTTCAAAAAGATATGAAGCTGCAAACTGACCCGACGGTAATTTATGGCATGGGAGAAGCCTACAAAGGCAATATTCGCCGCAAGGATCTGCGAACGCCAACGCCATACAATACCTATACGCAAAAAGGGCTGCCGCCATCACCGATCTGCTTACCGGGATATGACGCATTGTTAGCTGCCGTTAACCCCGAACAAGGTGATACCCTCTACTTTGTTGCAAAGGGAAATGGCGAGCATGCTTTTTCTGCAACCCTCGAAGAACACAATAAAGCTGTCAGAAAATACCAATTAAAAAAATGACTGGAAAATTTATCACTGTTGAAGGCATTGAAGGTGCTGGGAAAACAACCTGTATGCAGGTGGTTACGGAAGTCATTGAGCATCAAGGCATCAATGCAATTCATACCCGTGAACCTGGCGGTACAGATCTAGGCGAGGATCTCAGGAGTTTGCTTTTAGGTCACAAACATACCGGCATGAGTGATGACGCTGAGTTACTCATGATGTTTGC
This sequence comes from Gammaproteobacteria bacterium, assembly GCA_008080925.1. Taxonomy (GTDB): domain Bacteria; phylum Pseudomonadota; class Gammaproteobacteria; order Chromatiales; family Chromatiaceae; genus VMDJ01. The sequence continues at coordinate 8,898 of VMDJ01000114.1, read as the reverse complement.
TGCACGTGCAGAGCATATTGCGCAAAAAATTCAGCCTGCGTTAGATGATGGCAAGTGGGTTTTATGTGATCGCTTTACTGATGCAACATATGCATATCAGGGCTATGGCAGAGGAATTCCTTTAGAGAAGATTGCTGGCCTAGAGAATTGGGTTCAAGGCGAATTACGCCCAGATCTCACCTTATTAATGGATTTGCCTGTTGAGGTCGGCATGGAGCGTGCGGGTAAACGTTCAGCACCGGATCGCTTTGAAAGTGAAGCATGGGATTTTTTTGAGCGCATCCGTCAAGGCTATCTCAGTATCGCTGCAGAACAGCCATCTCGAGTAAAAGTGATTGATGCTTCACAAGACTTACCTGACGTTCAAGCACAAGTAAGAGTGGCCATAGAGGATTTCGTAAACGCATGACCGCGCTGCTACCTTGGCAACAATCCCAATGGGATCACATTGTGAAGCGTATTCAGCAAGATACGATGCCCCATGCTTTGTTGCTCAATGGAGCGGAAGGTATAGGCAAACAACGTTTTGCTGAGCATCTTGCCGCTGCGATCACCTGTCAGTCATCGATAGCTGATGCACCCTGTGGCGTGTGTAAGAGCTGCTCGTTGCAACAAGCAGGTACGCACCCCGATATCATCCTGATTACTCCTGAGGAGAAGGGCAAGGCGATCAAAATTGATGCCATCCGTGATCTGATCGAGATGTCAGGCAAGACCACGCAAAATGGTAAACAGCGTGTGGTTATTATTTCTCCCGCAGAAGCCATGAATCGCGCAGCTGCAAATGCTTTACTGAAAACCCTTGAAGAGCCTGTGCCATCGACACAAATCTTGATGGTGACTCACGCACTCAAACGGTTACCCGCAACCATTTTGAGTCGTTGCCAACGTTTAGATTTTCGTCAAATACCTAATGAGATGGCTTCAGAGTGGCTGGAATCCCAACTCGATGCTTCTCTCGCATCTCAGGCCTTAGCCTTCACCGGTGGTGCACCATTGTTGGCGTTAGAGCAGTCTGAGCGTGTCGCTGCAGCCTCCGAAAGGTTACAAAACCTACTTCAAGTAGCTCAACGCGCTGCCAACCCTGTATCTATCGCTGAAAACTGGTCCGGCGAGGAGAATTCAATCGTTTTTGATGACTTATCAAGAATATTTGCCGATTTAACGCGCTATTTAGCTACCGGTGTTGAAGATTTCCGCTATTTGCCCGATAGCTCGTCTACTTATTTACAAATAGCGGCCGTTTGTGAGCAGGACGCACTTTTTCGTTTTATTGATGAAATGCAGACATTACGCATGAAACAAGCGCATAACCTTAATGCACAAATGATGTATGAAAAACTCATTGTGAGTTGGTTAGCGTTAACTCGACCAAGGAAGGCATCATGAGCCCAGCGGATCGTCACGATTTTTTAAAATTCTCCATTAAGGATACGACATCGTTACAAGCCAATTACATGGCATTTGTGGAAAATGGTGGTCTGTTTATCCCTACCTCCAAGACTTTCTCGCTTGATGACGAGGTGTACCTCCTTCTTCAATTAATGGATGAACCCGATGCCATCGCCATCACCGGCAAAGTTGTTTGGGTTACCCCTGTGGGTGCTGAGGGCAATAAATCAGCCGGCGTAGGTCTGCAGTTTCAAGGTGACGAGGGCAGCGCACTGCGCAATAAGATTGAGGCATACCTCGGCGGTGCTTTAAAATCAGACCGTCTTACTCACACTATGTAATCTGATGCTGGTTGATTCTCATTGCCATTTAGATAGGCTAGATCTATCTAAAAACAATAACTTATCTGAACTTATTGATACTGCACATGAGGCAAATATTGGTCACATGTTGTGTGTCTCTATCGACCTTGAGAGCTACCCTGATATGTTGGCAGCGGTAGAGTCACAAAAAGGCGTGTCCATTTCGGTTGGCGTGCATCCTTGTGATGATGACCGACGTGAACCCACGGTAGATGAGCTTGTTGAGCTAGCCAAACACCCTAAAAACGTCGCGATCGGTGAAACAGGTCTTGATTACTTCCGGGTTGAAGGTGATCTGGAGTGGCAGCGCGAACGTTTTCGAACCCATATTCGTGCGGCAAAAATCGCTAAGAAACCGCTAATCATCCATACCCGAGAAGCACGAGAAGACACTATCCGAATTCTTCAAGAAGAAGGGGCTGCCGAAGTCGGCGGTGTGATGCATTGCTTCACTGAGACGTGGGATATGGCTCAAGCTGCCATGGAAATGGGGTTCTACATCTCTTTCTCTGGGATTGTGACGTTTAAAAATGCCGTTGAGCTACAGGAAGTTGCTCAGAAAGTGCCGCTTGATCGCATGCTCATTGAAACTGACTCACCATATTTGGCACCGGTACCGCATCGTGGCAAACCCAATCAGCCGCTCTATGTACGTTATGTTGCAGAGAAGATTGGTGAGCTGCGAAACATGACGTCTGAGGAGGTCGGTCGTATAACAACCGATAACTTCTATCGTTTATTCTCCGCGGCATATCGAGCTTAGATGCAAGCGCAACTTGTTAAAGTCAGCAAAGATCCAATGCACCGAGCATTTATTGCTAGCTTGGTGATGTTGATTGCTTTTCTTGTATGGCCCATCCAATGGCCATTACAGCTCAAACTCTTCTTGATTGTGATCAGCGCCATGTTTGTTTGGATGGCTGATCATTTAACCAATGGCCTCGGCGCTGAAGAAGCCTTTATTGATCTCGATGCTAAGACAGCAAAAATAGGCACTCGGCTGGATGCCATGGAGCCAATCATCGATCGCTCAGTAAAGATTCTTAGTGAGAACCTGACGCATGTCACACTGAAAACAAAGCGTAAGCGCTACACCGTGTGGGCCACTGAAAGAAACTGTACTGAAGAGGGTCTTTGGTTGCTACGCCGTTGGCTTATTCAGCCGTTTAAACCTTCTGACCCTTCGGGCGGTAATTGTCCGGAATAAGCGTTGTAGGCTGGCACTGATTAACATCCACTTGTGGAAAATCCAAGGTGTAGTGCAAGCCACGACTTTCACGACGACGCTGGGCAGATTGAATAATCAAGTCAGCCACATCCAATAAGTTACGTAGCTCAAGCAAGTCATTGGTGACTTTAAAATTAGCGTAATACTCAGCGACTTCATGGCGAAGCAGGTTAACTCTTCGTCGAGCTCTTGCGAGGCGCTTATTGCTTCTCACAATTCCCACGTAATCCCACATAAAGCGACGCAACTCTTCCCAGTTGTGCGACACAACGACTTCTTCATCAGCATCGGTAACGCGACTATCGTCCCAATCTTCGATGTCACTTGGCATAGAGACATGCGTAATTTTGGATTCGATATCTTCAGCTGCAAGCTGGGCATAAACCAAGCACTCCAGTAGTGAATTACTGGCCATGCGATTGGCGCCATGAAGGCCTGTGTAAGCAGTTTCGCCAACGGCATATAAACCAGCCACATCAGTCTCTCCCACATCATTCACTTTGACACCACCACAGGTGTAATGCGCAGCTGGAACAACAGGTAAAGGCTCTTTACGCATATCAAAGCCAAGAGACAGGCTGCGCTCTAAGATAGTAGGGAAGTGATGCTCAATAAATTCAGCAGACTTATGGCTAATATCCAGATAGACGCAATCACTACCTAAGCGCTTCATCTCATGGTCTATGGCTCGAGCAACAATATCTCTTGGGGCGAGTTCGCCACGTGAATCGAATTGATCCATGAAGCGCTCACCATCAGCTAACAATAAATGGCCACCTTCACCCCGCACAGCTTCACTGACGAGAAACGACTTCGCATTCGGGTGATATAAGCAAGTAGGGTGAAATTGAATGAACTCCATATTGCTGACACGACAACCTGCGCGCCAAGCCATCGCAATACCATCACCTGTCGCAACATCAGGGTTGCTTGTATAGAGGTAAGCTTTACTAGCACCACCGGTTGCCAAAACAACACAGCGTGAGCCAACACCCATGACCTGATTTGATTCAAGATTCATCAGATAGGAGCCAACACAACGTTTGCCGCCGGCTTTACTAGGACGAAGAATCAAATCAACAGCGATATGGTTTTCAAGAAGTTGAATATTTTTTCGAGTGCGAACCACATCCACCAAGGTGGTCTGCATCTCTCGACCGGTCGCATCAGCTACGTGAGCGACACGACGATGACTATGACCACCTTCTTGAGTGAGGTGGAGTTTCGAGTCACCTGTAGGGGGCGTTGAGGTGAAATGAACGCCAAGCTCCGCGAGCCAACGAATATTTTCCGGTCCTCGCTCAACCACGCGTCGAATCACCGCCTCGTTACCTAAGCCGGCGCCTGCAGAGAGCGTGTCAGCAACATGAGATTCAAGTGAGTCAGCTGAATCCAATACCGCTGAGATTCCGCCTTGAGCATAGACAGTGTTGCCCTCGGCTAATTCACGCTTAGCGACAACCACAATATTAAGATTTTCAGGCAAGCGCAGGGCCGTGCTTAAGCCTGCAGCACCACTGCCAATAATCAACACATCACAAGAAAGCTGGGGAACCATGGAGAAACACGTCAGTCAAAACTTAGACGTGGCGCAACCTCGAGCATCAAATTCATTTAAAGTGACGCTATGTTACGAATTTACACGTCGTGTGGCGATAGTCGCCGTTGAAGATAATCGCTGGAAAGTATGACTAACACCGCACAATCTGACATTGATTTGGTCAAACGAGTCCAAAAAGGCGACAAAAAAGCCTTTGATCCGCTTGTTATTAAATATCAGCAGCGCATTGCTAATCTGATCTCTCGATTCATTCGCGATCAAGATGAGGTCCTTGACGTGACTCAGGAGGCCTTTATTAAGGCTTATCGGGCATTACCCAACTTCCGCGGCGATAGTCAGTTCTACACTTGGCTCTATCGTGTGGCCATCAATACTGCCAAAAACCACCTAGCGACCTTATCCAGAAGGCCGCCTCAAGGCGATATTGAAGCGGAAATTGCGGAACAAATGGACATGGGTACAAGACTAAAGGAGCAGGAAACACCTGAGCGTCTTGCTGAGGAAGCAGATCTGAAAGCAGTGATTCTGGAAGCAGTAGATCAACTGCCTGAGGAACTTAAAACCGCTTTAACACTCAGAGAGATCGACGGATTAAGTTACGACGAGATTGCAGAGGCCATGGATTGTCCTATTGGCACGGTTCGATCTCGCATTTTTAGGGCTCGCGAAGCTGTAGATAAAGCCATTAAACCTTTGATGGGGCACGATGAATGACAAACCAAAAATCATCTGACGAAAATCTATCCGCCTTCCTCGATGGGGAGGCCGGCTCCAACAAGATTGATTGTTCGACCGAAACAGCTAAAACGGCTTCTCGTTATTCGCAAATTGGTGCGGCCTTACGCAATGAATCTCTGGCCATCGATGCTAGCTCGACACATCAGGCTGTATCACAACGCCTTAATGATGAGCCTACCGTTTTAGCGCCTCGTCGCTGGCATGAAAGACCTGTTCTTCGATTTGTTAGCGGAACAGCCATTGCAGCAACAGTCGCCATGATGGCGATTTTAGTTGCCCCTCAAATCAGCCAGTTTGATCAACCTTCATCCAACGTTCCTCAATATGCGTTCGCTCCTCCAATTGCCGCACCAGATGGTCTTGAGGTCGTGTCACAAGGTCGTGTTCAGCATGGCTCAAGTTTTGACCTAAGCAAGGTGGGCGAATGGGAGACTTTAGAAAGTTTAAAAGCCAAAAAAGATAAGAACTGTGTTGTTAAGCAAGTTCTAGCTTGTGATTCAGCACAGCAATGATTGAACAGCAAGCGACTGTCATCGCCTCTCGCGGAAACCTTATTCGCGTCTCCATTCAACGCCAAAGTGGCTGCCATTCATGTGATGCAAAAGCAGGGTGTGGTACAGCAGCAATAGGCAAGTGGTTTCCAAATCGTGCCGAGAACGAAGTTGATTTGTTTATTGATCAATTCGATTCAACCCCAACGATGGGCTCAACGGTAACGCTTAAAATTCCAGAATCCACCTACTCGAAATCCATTTGGTCTTTATATGGCTTGCCTTTGTTTGCGCTCATGGTCGGTGCAATTGTGGGTAATGCCGCAGCCATAGCGATATTTGGACCAGGCGCATTTAACGATGGCCTTGCCTTACTCGGTGGATGTCTAGGTTTAGCGATGGGGTTAAAAGCTGCTAAGCGTAAGGAACCTATCAACACTTCGCTTATCAAAGTCAGTACGCAACCTAGCGGTGTGCAGGTTGCCTTTGAACAATTAAATTCCAAGCCTTAAAAGTTAAAGGATACAAACATGTTTAATAGAGCGTCTGTTATTTCATGGTTATTTGCGTTGACCTTTGTTGCGCAATCATCATTCGCAGCAAATCTTCCTGATTTTGCTGAACTCGCTGAAAAAAACAGTCCATCCGTGGTCAATATCAGTACTCGTCATGACATGAAAGCGCCGCGTCAATCGATGCGTCGTCAATTCGATCTTCCAGACAATATGCCAATGCCTGAATTGTTTAAGAAGTTCTTTGAGGAAGGCATTCCTGATCTTGGCAACCGTGATGCCCAATCGCTAGGTTCGGGTTTCATCTTAAGTAACGATGGCTACATCATGACAAACAATCACGTCATCAAAGATGCTGATGCGATAGAAGTTCGTCTAAGCGATCGCCGTGTGTTTGAAGCTGAACTTATTGGTAGTGATCCAGACACTGACGTAGCAGTCATCAAGATTGATGCGAAGAATCTTCCTGTGGTGAAAATTGGCAGTAGTGACAAATTACGCGTAGGCGAGTGGGTGCTGGCGATTGGTTCACCGTTTGGTTTTGACCACAGTGTGACAGCCGGCATCGTTAGCGCAAAAGGGCGTAATTTGCCTCGTGAGAACTATGTGCCTTTCATTCAAACCGATGTTGCGATTAATCCTGGTAATTCCGGTGGCCCTCTATTCAATCTCGATGGTGAAGTTGTAGGTATCAATTCACAGATCTTCAGCCGCTCAGGTGGCTTCATGGGTCTGTCGTTCTCAATTCCAATCGAGCTTGCCATGGATGTCGCTAATCAGATCCGCAGCAATGGCAGCGTCTCTCGTGGCTACCTTGGTGTGTTGATTCAAGACGTTGATAACAATCTTGCGGACAGCTTTGGTTTAGATAAGCCACGTGGCGCTTTGGTATCCAAGGTGCTTCCAAACACGCCAGCAAGCGATGCAGGTCTGGAAGTCGGTGACATCATCACCAAGTTCAACGGCATCAATATTCGTTACTCTAGCGAATTACCGCCAATTGTTGGCCGCTCAGCAGTTGATAAAGCACATAAGTTAGAGATCATCCGTAATGGTAAAACGATAACCAAGTCGATCAAGGTTGCTCAGTTACCTAAGGATGGCATTCAAGCGAATAGTTCATCATCTGCTCCTAAGATGATTGACACCCTAGGTGTTCAGATTAGTGATCTGACATCGGATGAGCGTGAAGCTTCTGGCATGTCAGAGGGTGGTGCGGTGATTCGTGAGGTCTCGCCAAGCAGTCGTTTGGTAACCGTGCTTAAAGCCGGAGACATCGTGAAGATGTTTAACCGTCAATCTGTGAAAAATGCAGACCAGCTTCAATCGATGATGGAAGAGGCGATGAATAAAGGCACTGTCGCCGCATTAATCATTCGTGACGGCAATCCCGCCTTTGTCGCACTGACCATTGGGCGCTAATGCTTAAGCTGTTCTACCGAGAAGGCTGCCACCTTTGTGAAGACATGATCTCCTTGCTTCACCGGGGATGGCCAGATCGGCTAGCTCATCTTGAATGGTGTGATGTGGATCAGAATCCGCAGTGGAAAGACGAGTATGGGCTCAGAGTCCCCGTCCTGATACTCGATCAAACCTTGATTTGCGAGCTAATTCCGTCCGCTGAGGCACTGATCAGTCATTTCGGCGCCCCTCAGAATCCGTTATAATTTGTTTAACGATTGCTCCCAAAACGGGGCCTCTCACGGGGGTCCCGTTTTTTATGTCTTGTGACAGATGGAGCCCCATTTTTTGCGTAACGACTCTATGACTGACTTAAGTCACATCCGTAACTTCTCCATCATCGCGCACATCGACCATGGAAAGTCGACTATTGCCGACCGCTTTATACAAGTTTGCGGAGGTCTTACTGAGCGCGAAATGGCAGCTCAGGTCCTCGATTCGATGGATATCGAGCGTGAACGTGGCATTACGATCAAAGCTCAGTCTGTCACTCTGCATTACACCTCCCAGAATGGTGAGACTTACCAGCTCAACTTTATCGATACTCCTGGGCACGTCGACTTTTCCTATGAGGTTTCTCGCTCACTTGCGGCCTGTGAAGGTGCTTTGTTGGTTGTAGATGCTGCACAAGGTGTTGAAGCCCAAAGTGTGGCTAATTGTTACACTGCGATAGAGCAAGGTTTAGAGGTCGTACCTGTTCTTAATAAGATCGATTTACCATCAGCTGATCCAGACAAGGTCAAACAAGAGATTGAAGAGATCATTGGTATTGATGCTACAGAAGCACTAGAAGTGAGTGCTAAGACAGGCATTGGCATTGAAGATCTTTTGGAAAGCTTGATTCAACTGATTCCACCGCCCAAAGGTGATGCATCAGATCCTCTGCAAGCGCTGATTATTGATTCTTGGTTTGACCCTTACGTTGGCGTTATCTCATTGATCCGCGTTGTTAATGGTGAGATTAAACCCAAAGATAAAATGCGCATCATGTCGACAGGGCGGACCTTTCAAGTAGAAAAGGTAGGCGTGTTTACCCCGAAGCGATTAGATAAAAAATCTCTCTCAACCGGTGAAGTAGGCTTTGTTATCGCGGGCATCAAAGATATCGACGGCGCACCAGTCGGTGACACCATAACGATTGAAAATAAACAGG